>DASWJH010000107.1 GCA_036397255.1 Nitrospiria bacterium | reverse complement strand
TTTGATGGGAAATCATTACCACGTTCTTCTTCAAACCCCTCAAGCCAATCTATCGCGAATCATGCGTCACTTGGATGGGTTGTATACCCAACGTTATAATAGGAGACATCATCGGGATGGTCCGCTGTTCAGGGGTAGGTAGTACAATTAGAAGGATGAGGAAGGAGTTAGAGAAAGGAGGAAAGGTCCTCCAAAAATACGGGGCAATTAAAAAGGTTCTCGAAGGTTGAGCCAAGACGAGATTTGACCCCTTTCCTTTGTCCTTCAAGGAAAATTCATCGGAAATGGGGCAGTAGATGCCGAACCTTTACGTGAAGTTTTATCTTCTTGGATACAATTGAAAGATTTGGTTAGACTTCAGGAGGTTGGAAATAGCAAATTGAAACGAAAGTTGTCCGAAGTGGTGAGAGCGCTTGAGGATGACTACGAAATTGAATTTGAACTTATTACAACCGGTGCGCTAACTGATGCTGCCAAATCCGATTTGGATACATTTCAGGCGCAGCTTGTTGAACTAAGTGAAAATAATGATTTTTATGCAAACATTAAGGTCGTAGATAATAATGAATTGAAAAGAAGGTATGACCTTGCTCTTGAAAAGGATAATCCGACAATCAATCATGAAGTGGATTTATCAAATAGCAAGGCCATGGAAATTGAAATAGCTGGTAACAAGGTTATCGTGGCCGCACTTCCGCTAAAAGAGTGCATTAAAATGCCGGGGATAAAGGATGGCACTTTATTTCAAAAAAATGTTAGGCAAAGTTTGGGGTTAAGCAACAGAGTAAACAAGGGAATTAAAAGTACAATATATTCCGACCAACATAAGGACTTTTTTTTCTACCATAATGGAATTACCGCTATTTGCAATAAATTATCATCAAAGGATAATAAGTTAAAGCTTCACGGTTTAAGCGTTGTCAATGGATGCCAATCTATAACTACAATTTTGAATTGCAGCGAAAAAGTAAAACAATTAAGCGAAACATACATCCTATTTCGGTTTTATGAAATACCCCAGAGGGAACGTGGTGACAAAATAAGCATTAATACAAATTCACAAAGCGCTGTTAAACCAAGAGATCTTAGAAGTAATGATAAACGGGTTTTAAATATCAAGAAATCATATGAACAGAAATATCCTAACGGATATTTTGTGAGTAAACGAGGGGAAGTCCCTCCTGCCTCAAAAGACAAGGACTATGTATTAGATCTACTAAATTTAGGGAAATATCTGATTACATGGCATTCACAAAGACCCAATATCGCCTATAGTGAAACAAGAATTTTTGACAAGTACTTCGACCAATTATTTAAAAAGGATTACTCTTCTGAAAAAGCAAATGCATTAAATGTTTGGATGAAAAAGGTTTGGGAAAGATGGGATAAAAACAATCCGTTAGGACTTAATGAAAGTTTGCTCGCGATGCGAGCTTATGCGCCCTATCACCACCTCTATGCAATTTCAGTTTGTTTTGGTGTATCGAATTCAATGCCAATGGAAAGTGTTCCAGATCCAAACGTAGCTATGAGTAGGGCTGCAAATTTTAACCTTTTAGACCAAATTGTTGATTTGGCAGGTAGATCGCTAAACTTTGCTTTGGAATCTGCCGCAAATGAGCCACAACCATCCAATAGGGTTTTTAGTCCTCAAAACTGGATAAAAACAAAAACTTGTTTAGCTGGTATACGAGCGGCGGTTAGTCAGAGTTTGAATATGTTACCAATGATGAACGCTGATATTGCCAATAAAATTAAACAGGGGTTACAAATGGAGAGAGACCAGTTCGAGGCTAGGTGGTCAGCTGATTGAAAACATAACAACTGCATCAACTCGGACTGGCAATTCCGCTGCGCCCATTTCCAGCCGGTTATGGGGAGCGTTACAATTCTTACTCCGCGCAGAGAGGGAGAGGGTCAAATCTGAGAGGGGTCAAATCTCGTCTTGAGTCATGTTTGGGGATTATGGTAGCCTCTGCTCATGTCGCGTCCACTTCGAATCGAATATCCCGCTTTCCCTTCGTAATCATCAATTCTTCAACTTTGGTTTTTTATTTAGTTGTAGGGGAAAGTCCCAAGGTGTAAACCGCAGGAATATTCCACCAAACCGTTTCCTTCCCTAAGTTTTTTTCTTAAAAAGAGGCAGTCCAATTCAGTTAAAACCTCAAAGGGTTAAAGGTGTAAATTCCTTGACTTTTTGCCCTTCCATTTGATACCTTCAACATCTTAATTCTATTTAGAAAAAAGGTCTTGAACCCCTATGAAAAAAATTTCTTCTTTAACCTTTCAACAGCTAATTTTAGCCTTCCAGCATTTTTGGGAAAAACAAGGATGTGTACTTCAGCAGCCCTATGACCTTGAGATGGGGGCGGGTACCTTTCACCCTGCCACCTTTCTCCGAGCGTTAGGTCCGGAATTTTGGAAGGCCGCTTTTGTTCAACCCTGCCGAAGACCCACCGATGGCCGGTATGGGGAAAATCCCAACCGGCTTCAGCATTATTATCAATATCAGGTTTTGCTTAAACCCCCTCCGGAGGATATCCAACAACTCTACCTGAAAAGCTTAAAAGAAGTGGGTATTTCCAATAGGGAGCATGATATCCGGTTTGTCCATGATGATTGGGAATCTCCCACGCTGGGAGCCTGGGGCCTGGGCTGGGAAGTGCGGTTGGATGGAATGGAGATCACCCAATTCACCTATTTTCAAGAGGTGGGGGGGATTGAATTGGATCCGGTTTCCGTTGAAATTACCTATGGGCTTGAGCGGATTGCCATGTACCTTCAAAATGTGGACAATGTTTTTGATTTGGTTTGGACCGATGGAATTTTTTATGGGGATGTTCACCACGAGACGGAGATCCAGTTTTCCCGTTATAACTTTGAAGAGGCGGACATTGAGGGTTTAAAGCAAGCATTTTCCCTCTGCGAGGAGGAGGCAAAACGGTTGGTCGAAAAAGGACTTGTTTACCCGGCCTATGACCAATGCATGAAGTGTTCCCACCTTTTCAATCTCCTTGAAGCCCGAGGGGCCATCAGTGTGGCAGAGCGTACAACTTATATTACACGCGTTCGTAACATTGCCCGAAAATGTGCGGAAGCGTACCTTCATTTTCGGGAAGAAAAAGGACATCCTTTAACCCAACCGGGAAAGAAAAGGGAGAAAGTTTGGAAGATTCATGTCTAAAGAACTCTTCCTAGAAATTGGAACCGAAGAAATTCCTGCGGTCTTTTTGCCGCCCGCCCTCGGGCAGTTGGAAAAATTGGCCGAAACAATGTTTCAAAACCATCGCATTGCCTTCTCAGGACTCAAAACCCTTGGAACTCCTCGGCGGTTGGTTCTTTTGTGTGAGGATGTCTCGGTTCAACAAACCGATGTTGAAATGGAAACATTGGGTCCCGCCAGAAGGATTTCTTATGACCCCCAGGGCCATCCTACCCCAGCCGCAAAAGGTTTTGCAAAATCCCAGGGAGTGGAAGTGGAGGATCTCTCTTTCAAAACCACGGAGAAGGGAGAATATATTTGCGTTAAGAAACTTGAAAAGGGGGAAAAAACCTTTTCGCTTTTGAAAACCATTTTCCCCGAATTAATTTCCTCTTTGCATTTCCCCAAAAGCATGCGTTGGAATGGAGGGAAGGTTCGTTTTGCCAGACCGATTCGGTGGATTGTGGCATTATTTAATGATCAGGTGGTTCCTTTTTCCCTTGGGAAGGTTCGGGCCGGTTCCTTTTCGAGGGGCCATATGGCAATCCCTTCCCCAGGAAAAACCAAATCAATTCAGTTTAAATTTAAAGGAATTACCCAATACCTTCAAGAGGCAAGGAAATATCATGTGCTTGTGGATCCTATAGAGCGGAAAGTAAAAATTGAAAAAGAAATCGGTCGACTCACCCGGGGAGGGGCCGAGGTCATTCCGGACCAAGAACTTTTAGAGTTAACCACCAATATGGTTGAATTTCCCGTTGCCATCAAGGGGGGATTCCACCGTGAATTTTTGGAGCTTCCCAGGGAGGTGTTGATCAATGCCATGAGGGAGCATCAGGGCTATTTCCCAATTGAAGACCCAAAAGGAAAACTTCTTCCCCAATTTATATCGGTGTGTGATGTGAAGGCCTCAAAGATGAATGTGATACGAAAGGGGAATGAGCGGGTCCTGAGAGCCAGATTGGCGGATGCCAGGTTTTTTTTCAAAAAGGATCGAAAAGAGGGGCTGGATAAACGGGTAGATGAATTGAAGGGAATGACTTTTCATCAGGGGTTGGGGACCCTCTATGAGAAAACCCAACGGTTGCAGGCTCTCGGAGAGTTTTTGGCCAATCAATGGGATGGATTTTCTATTGACCAAATTCGTCGTGCAGCTTTTTTGTCCAAAGCGGATTTGAGGACCGAGATGGTAGGTGAATTTCCCAAACTACAGGGGATCATGGGAGGAGAATATGCCCGTTTTCAAGGGGAGGAGACAGAGGTCTATCAGGCGATTTCCGAGCAGTACCTTCCCGGGTTTGTAGGAGATCATTTACCTCAAACCGAAGCAGGAACGGCCCTGGCCATCGCTGATAAATTGGATTCCCTTACCGGATTTTTTGGCATCAATCGTGCTCCATCTGGTTCTCAAGACCCCTATGGACTCCGGCGCCAGGCTTTGGGAATAGGGTTAATCCTCATTGGGAAGCAAAAACGGCTTTCCCTGGTGGGTGCTATTACGGAAGGGATCCGGGTTTATCAGGGGAAGATTAAGCGACCTTCCCAGGAACTAGGCGAAGCGCTTTTGGATTTTTTTAAACAGAGGATTTCCTACCTGTTGACCCAAGAAGGTTTTCGAACGGATTTGGTGACGGCCATCCTGGATCGGTGTGATGATCCCTTTGATGCACGCGAACGTTTGATCGCATTGGTGCAGCTATCAAGGCAGACCGGGTTTAATGAACTCATTGTTGCTTTTACGCGGGTGATGAATATCCTCCCCAAAGGCTTTGAGGGAGAGGTTCAGGCCGAACGTTTTCAGGATGAGGTGGAGAGAAACCTTTTTGGGTTGTTTCAAAAAACAGAAAAAACCGTTCTTCCCTTGATGGACGAATTTAAATATTCAAAGGCCTTAGCAGAATTGGTTTCTCTTAAACCTTTTATTGATACGTTTTTCGAAAAGGTCCTGGTGATGGATCCCGATCCACAGATCCGGCAGAACCGGCTGGCCCTGATGAAAGGATTAAGAGATCTGTTTTGGCTTTTTGGTAATTTTTCAAAGATCCAACAAAGTGAGGGAAAACAGGAATGAGGGAAAGGAGAAACCTTTCAATTTTTGGGAAGAAGTATTCCTTAATCCTGTTCCTGTTTTTCGGAATTCTGATTCAGGACAGTGCTGCTAGGGGTGAAACCGGGGGGATGGCTTTAAAAACCCCCGGACATCGTTTTATGGTTATGGTGACGGAACGGGCAGTGGATTATTTTCAGTTTCGACAGGATCTTTCTTTGACGGATGACCAGATGATTTCTATCCGGGGGATTCTGCGAAATACTCGAAGAGCGTTGATTCAGCAGGATGCCTTTTTAAAATTAGAGATGGATGTTCTGGGCCGGCTTTTGCTTAACCCTGTTTTCGAGGAGCAATTGCTTATTAACCAGCTGGAATTGGTGGAGGACCTAATCAAGAATGAAACGAAAACCTGGCTCCAGGGGTTGGAAGAGCTGCAAGCCGTTTTAAACAAAGAACAGATTTTGACCTATGCTTTTATCAAGGGGGTTCCTTTACCGGTGATGGAATTTCCAAGGGGAGAATATGAGGGGATGGCCAGGAAGGTCATGGATAGGCACGGGGAATTTTTTCTGAAGAAAAAAAAAGAGTTAGAACTTTTGGACATGCAGGTTCAGAAACTGTCTTCCTTAAATCAACAATACCTTTGGGAAATGGTAAGTCGGTCCACCCTTTTTGAGTCGGGCCAGTTTGAGGTTCAAGATTTGGTTTCCGAACCGGTGATTAATTTTGAGGCCTTGAGAAAACAGGTTTTAGAGAATGAAAAACTTAAATCTGTTTTTTTTTCAACCATGGTTTCATACCTTACTCAGACCCAGAAGGTGTTAACCCCGCAACAGGTTAACGGTCTGGTTCAGGTTTTAAATTAGACGGAGGTTTAATCCGGATGGAATTCATTCCGGTTTCCAAGCTTTGGGAACACAAGGAGGGATTATGAAGGCAACCAAGTATGTTTACTTTTTTGGGGAAGGAAAGGCCGAAGGGCGAGGGCACATGAAGGATGTCCTGGGTGGAAAAGGGGCGGGTTTGGCGGAAATGACCCATCTTGGAATTCGGGTTCCTGCGGGGTTTACCATCTCCACCCAAGCCTGTAACGCTTTTTATGCCAATGGAAAACGTTACCCTAAGGGGTTATGGGAGGGAATTTTGCGGAATCTGGCCCGGGTTGAAAAAGTGATGGGAGCCCGTTTTGGTGATTCCAAAAATCCCCTTTTGGTTTCCGTTCGTTCGGGGGCCAAAATATCGATGCCTGGAATGATGGATACGGTCTTAAACATTGGTTTGAATGAGAACAGCGTTGAAGGATTGGCTACACGTTCTCAAAATAGGCGGTTTGCGTTTGATGCTTATCGGCGATTTATTATGATGTTTGGTGATGTGGTGATGGGAATTAAGCGGGAGCGTTTCGAAAAAATTCTAGACGGTGTCAAACAGGAAAAATCACTTCAGGAAGATACCGCCCTGGAAGTGGAAGATCTTCAGGGTTTGGTAAAGCAGTACAAAGCACTGGTCCAGGAAGAAAAAGGGAGGCCTTTTCCGGATGACCCCATGGAGCAGCTTCGGATGAGTATCAATGCGGTTTTTGACTCTTGGAACGGAGACCGCGCGGTGAAATACCGAAATATTTACCAAATTCCCCATGATATGGGAACCGCCGCCAACGTCCAATCTATGGTGTTCGGTAACATGGGGGAGACCTCTGGAACCGGAGTGGCTTTTACGAGAGATCCTTCAACGGGTGAAAAACGCTTTTTCGGGGAATGCCTTTTCAATGCACAGGGAGAGGATGTGGTGGCGGGAATTCGAACCCCCCTTCCGATTGATGCTTTAGCCAAAAAAGTTCCTTCTGCTTATTCCGACCTTATTAAAATTTATAAAAAGTTGGAACGGCACTATAAAGACATGTTGGATATTGAGTTTACGATCCAAGAGGGAAAGCTGTATATGCTGCAGACCCGAACGGGTAAACGCACCGCTTCTGCGGCCATTCGAATTGCGGTTGAAATGGTAAAGGAAAAACTAATTGATAAAGAAACCGCTATTCTGAGAATTCAACCCGAACAGCTAGACCATTTACTTCATCCCATGGTGGATGTGAAAGCCAAGGTTAAGGTTCTAACCCGGGGTCTTCCGGCTTCCCCAGGGGCTGCGGTGGGCCGTGTGGTGTTTAATTCGGAGGACGCCGAGCGAGCCAATGAGCTGGGAGAAAAAGTTATATTGGTCCGAGGGGAGACTTCCCCTGAAGATGTGGGTGGAATGCATGCCGCCCAGGGAATTTTAACCGTACGGGGAGGAATGACCTCCCACGCGGCCGTGGTGGCCAGAGGGATGGGAAAATGTTGTATCACCGGGTGTGGGGATATTCGGTTGGATGAAGAACAAAAGATGTTTAAGGTGGGTCACTCGGAGGTCAGAGAGGGAGATTCATTGACACTCAACGGAACCAGCGGGGAGGTGATTTTAGGGGAAGTTCCCTTGGTGACCCCTGAGCAAAGTAAAGATTATGCCACACTGATGAAATGGGTTGATTCGTTTCGTCATCTTAAAGTGAGAACCAATGCGGACACTCCACATGATTCCAAAGTCGCCCGCGGTTTTGGTGCGGAAGGGATTGGGCTTTGCCGCACCGAGCATATGTTTTTTGAGGGAGACCGTATTCAATCTTTCCGGGAAATGATCCTGTCGGAAACAGTGGAAGGCCGTAAAAAAGCGTTGGCGAAACTTCTCCCTATTCAACGCTCCGATTTTAAGGGAATTTTTAAGGAAATGGCTGGGTTGCCCGTTACCATCCGATTATTGGATCCCCCTTTACACGAATTTCTTCCCCGAACGGAAGCAGACCTGGAGGAGCTCTCGAAAGAGATGTCGGTCCCGGTCAAGGAGCTGATCAATAAAAACAATAGCCTTCATGAATTCAATCCCATGCTGGGCCATCGCGGCGTGCGGTTGGGTGTGACCTATCCGGAAATCTATGAAATGCAGGTTCAGGCTATTTTTGAAGCAGCCTGTGAATTGATGGGTGAGGGCCAGAAGGTTTATCCCGAGGTCATGATCCCTTTGGTGGGCCATGTTAAGGAGTTTAATTTGATGAAGGATTTATGTGACCGGGTTGCGAGAGAGGTGATGGGGCGGTTTGGTGTAAAAGTGAAATATCTTGTGGGTACCATGATCGAGCTCCCTCGGGCTGCTTTGGTTGCCAACGAAATTGCAAAAAGGGCAGAGTTCTTTTCCTTCGGAACCAATGATTTGACCCAAACTACCCATGGTTTAAGTCGGGATGATGCGGGGAGGTTTCTCCCCCAATATGTGGAAGCGGGTATTTTTCCCCAAGATCCCTTTGTCACCATTGATCAAGAAGGGGTAGGGCAATTGATGATCATCGGGGTCCGGCGCGGACGATCTGAACGGCCAGATATCAAACTTGGGATTTGCGGGGAACATGGAGGAGAAGCCAAATCCGTTGAGTTCTGTCATCGTATTGGTTTGAATTATGTGAGTTGTTCTCCCTATCGTATCCCGGTTGCTCGTCTGGCTGCCGCTCATGCGGCGTTGAAAGGGAAAAAATCCCCTAAAAAATCAAAAACCAAATCCTCCCGAGAGGAATCTCGGAAAGCCAGCAAAAAGAAAGTTCGCTCTAGGTGAATGTGAACCATTCAATGAATGACCTTCGGTTTATGCGGATGGCACATTCTCTGGCTATGAAGGCCAGGGGTTTTACCAGCCCTAATCCCCTGGTAGGGGCGGTGGTGGTTCGAGGGGGGAAAGTGGTTGGAAAGGGCTACCATCGTGGAGCAGGAATGCCTCATGCGGAAATTGTGGCCTTAGAAGAGGCTGGGTCAAGGGCCCGGAATGGCATTTTGTATGTGACATTGGAGCCCTGCTGTCACCTCAAGAAAAGAACCCCACCCTGTGTTCCTAAGGTGGTCGAGAGCGGGGTCCGGCGTGTGGTAATTGCCATGGAGGACCCGAATCCCCGGGTTTCCGGAAAAGGGATCAGAGCACTTCGCAAAAAAGGAATTGAGGTGGAAGTTGGGGTTTTATCTGAAAAGGCCCGGTCCTATAATGAAAGTTATATTAAATTTGTAACCACCGGGCGGCCCTTTGTCATATTAAAAGTCGCCGCCAGTTTGGATGGAAAAGTTTCAACCGCCAGAGGGGAATCCCGTTGGATTACGGGAGAGTCTTCCCGGAAATTCGTTCACCAATTACGTCAACAATGCGATGGTATCCTTGTTGGAATTGGGACGGTTCTTTCCGATGACCCTCTATTGACGGTTCGTCTCCCCAAACAACCCATCCGGGAACCCTTTCGCATTGTGCTCGATACCCGTTTGCGCTTTCCCTTGAAAGCAAAAATGATCCGGAAAGCCGATCCCTCCAAAACCATTATTGTTACGGGGCGGAAAGGGTCCAAAGCAAAACAAAAGGCCCTTGAGGAACGTGGGGTTAGGGTCCTTAGGGAAAAATCGGATCAGGGGGGAATTGATATGCTCTCATTAATAAAAAAGTTGGGGGGGATGAGCCTGACCTCTTTGTTGATTGAGGGAGGTCCAAAAATCAATGCTTCCGCTTTGGCCTCAAAAATTGTAAATAAAGTCATTTTTTTCCTCGCCCCTAAAATTATCGGGGGGACACAAGCAAAAGGTGCTATTGCAGGAAATTCACCGGAGTCCCTCAAAAAAGCACTATCCTTGGAAAGAATGAAGGTAACCCCAATGGGAAAGGATTGGATGGTGGAAGGGTATCTTCATTGACAGAAGGGCAGATTTTTTAAACACAAGGGGGAATAATGCAACGAAAGATATGGGTAGGTATTTTGGCGGGCCTTTTCTTATTGATGACTGCTTCTCCCTCAAAAGCCCAAACGGCGGAAGAATTAGCTGACGTTTTAAAAAGCGGCTTTTTTGGAGGGTTAATTGGTACTATGATTGGAGGGGGCATCCTGCTCCTTATGGATAATCCTGATGATCACCTTGAGGTACTGGGTTATGGGGCCGGCTCAGGAATCATTTTGGGAACGATTTACGGAATTGTTCAAATTCCCCGGAATTCATTCGCCGAGATTAATGAAGGAGAACTTTCATTGAATATTCCCACGGTTGAAATACGCCCTATTGGCGGAAGGAGCCAATCGGCCTTCCCCGGGGGAAAACCCTCTCCCCATGGGTTGAAAACAAGCGGCGTAGAATTAAGCCTTCTTAAAATTTCCTTTTAATTTGGATTTTATTTTCCCCCTTTTATTTTTTACCCGGTGGATGTTTCTTGGAGATTCGCACGCCTAATGGAAGGACCTTTTTACTTCTTTGTGTTTTAAGTACGCTTGCTTATTTTAGCTACAACCTGATTCGAACCCCTCTCCTTCCCCTATTTGCCGATCATCTTGGGGCTTCCCCTGAGTGGATTGGCTTCATCGTTGCGGCCTCTACCCTAACCGGTGTTTTATTTAAATTCCCAGGGGGAATGTTTTCCGATTTTTTAGGAAGACGCTTTTTAATTTTTCTGGGTGTTTTGGCCTTTTCCTTTGCCCCTTTTTTCTATTATTGGGTAAGTGACGTTTGGCAATTGATCCTCTTACGGTTTTTCCATGGATTTGCCACTGCCTTGTTTGCCCCAGTGGCCATGACGGTTGTCGCGGATATGTTTAAAAGCACCCGTGGAGAAAGCCTCGGATGGTATTCGTCAGCGAACCATTTAGGAAAATTGACTGGTCCAATGGTGGGTGGATTTCTATTGACGATTGGGACTTTTTCCACTGTATTTGGTGTGTGTTCAGTAATAGGGGTTTTTATCTTTGCCTTGTTTTTTACCATCCGATTTCCAAAACAGCGATTCCTTTCAGTCCGGCGGGATGGTTGGAAAAAACTCGGGCCTGAGTGGATCAAAGGGCTGAAAGAACTGGTCAGTGATATCCGAATCCTCCTGACCAGTAGTATGGAAGGGATGGTTATGCTCGCGTCGGGAGCGCTGATGGCTTTTTTGCCGATTTACTCCAGAGATGTAGGACTTAACTACGGAGAAATTGGTCTCCTCTTTGGAATTCAAGGAACTGCCATGCTTTTGGTCCGGCCCTTTATGGGGAGAATTTCCGATCGCTATGGGCGGAGGGGAATGATCATTGGGGGTTTATTTCTATGTGCCCTTTCCATCGGGTTGATCCCTTTGAATCAAGGGTTTATTCCTCTTTTACTGTTAGCGGGAATATTTGGCTTGGGAGAGGCCATTGCCACATCTTCCACTTCTGCCTTTGTGGCCGACTTATGTGAGGTCCGCTCCCTGGGTTCCGCCATGGGGATATTTGGTTCCATTATGGATATTGGCCATGCCAGCGGCCCTCTTTTCTTTGGATTGTTGGTGGGATGGTTGGGATACCTATGGACCTTTCAGGTTTTTTTGTTTGTTTTATTAGCAGGGGTTCTGCTTTTTGCAGGGGTGGTTAGAAGAGAAGCTGAGGTGAAGGGATTTTGACAAGTAGGGAATCCCTCTGTTAAGATTTCCCCTGTCTGGGGGACTATGTTTACAGGAATTATTGAAGAAGTGGGAATCGTGGCAAGCCTTCAGCGGGACGGCAAAAGTGCGCGAATGACCATACGTTCAAAAGAGGTCGTTCAAGGCGTGAAGATAGGGTCCAGTATTTCCGTTGATGGGGTCTGCTTAACAGCGGTCCATAAAACAGATGAGGGGTTTAGTGTGGATGTGTCTCCTGAAACTTTTCGGGTCACTCATTTGGGACAAGTCAAAGAAGGCGAGGGGGTCAATTTAGAAGGATCCCTTCGGCTTGGGGATCCTTTGGATGGTCATTGGGTGACCGGACATGTTGACGGGGTGGGGTTTCTTCGAAAACGGGAATTAGCTGGAGAAAGCCAAATCCTTTTTTTTGAAATTCCCCAAAATCTTTTGCGGTATTGTATTTCAAAAGGATCCATTGCCGTTGATGGAATAAGTCTTACCATCAACCAGATTGGCCCCAAGGGGGTTGAAGTGATGATTATTCCCCATACTTTGAAAATGACAACCTTGGGGGATAAATCAATCGGTTCCCCCGTTAATATTGAAACCGATTTAATCGGTAAATACGTTCAACGGCTTTGTTCTCCTTCCGAAAATTCTTAGATTTTTCCCTCTTATTTCCTTACCCATCCATTTCCAAATCGTACCCCATGGTTTTTTTAAGGTTCCTGCTTACCTGAAATGGGGTAAGGTTTGCTATCTTTGACCCTAAAAGGTTGAATTCTTCAGCCAAGAAAAAGGACTTGAAGATTATAGTGATTTCCGATAAGAATGTAAGGTATGAAAGAAGAGGTGTTAATAAACGAGTTTCGGGGGGTACCCAACCGTGAAATATGGGCCATAGGGGGAGGAAAAGGAGGGACCGGTAAAAGCTTTATTGCAGGAAACGTGGGAATCTACCTGGCTAAAATGGGAAAGCGGGTTATTCTCATTGATGCGGATTTAGGCTGTGCGAACCTGCACACCTGCTTGGGAATACCCTATCCGGAGGCTACCCTTTCGGATTTTATAAAAGGGAAGGTTGCTCACATTAAGGATGTGGTGGTTCCCACTGGCATTCCTAATCTGACCTTGATCAGTGGTGCTCAGGATATTTTGGAAATTGCCAACCCACGTTATAATCAAAAAATGAAACTTATCCGGAAAATCCATGAGCTGGATTTTGATTATATCCTTTTGGATTTAGGGGCTGGAACCTCCTTTAATATTTTGGATTTCTTTTTAATCTCCGATAATGGGATTTTGGTCGTTTTGCCGGAGCCTACCTCTATCGAAAATGTTTACCGTTTTATCAAAGCCTCTTTTTACCGGCGTTTTAAAAAAGTGGTGAAAAATAAAAACATCAAGGAAATTATTGCCATTGCCATGGATCAGAAAAACGAACGGGGAATCAAAACGCCCCATGATCTGATTGATCAGGTAACCTGTATTGATGAGACCGTAGGCCGAAAACTTCAGCAGGAAATGTATAGTTTCAAACCCAAAATGGTGGTGAACCAGGTACGGTCTCCTGATGATATGGCCCTTGGGTTTTCCATGAGGAGTTCCTGTTCGAAATATTTTGGAATTGGTGTCGAATATTTGGGGTATATTGATTATGATGATTGCGTTTGGCAGGCCACCAAAAGAAAACGGCCTCTGATGACGGAGTTTCCCTATGCGACCTCCGCCCGATGTCTTGAGAAAATTGTTATTAATCTACTCAAACAAGAGCAATTAACCTTTGAAAGTATTATTTCCAGGAAAAGTTAAACCGAAACCTTTCAAGGATTGAAGTCCTGTTCCGATGCCAATCCGCCCATGGATTTGTTTACATGAAAAGAATTCTTGATCAAAATTATTATGAACTTTTAGATATTCATGCCAATGCGACGCGGGATGAAATCCGCCGGGCTTACCGGGTAATGAAGGAGGCTTTTCAAGAAGACTCTCTGGCGATTTACTCACTATACGATTCTTCTGAGTTGACCCAGATTCAAAGGCGTTTGGATGAAGCCTATCGAACGCTGCTGGATGAAGGGGGGCGAGGGGCTTATGACTCAACCCTTTCTCCAACTTCCCGAGAAGAAATAGTAAAGGAAAGTCAACCTCAAACCGACCCCGTTCCATTAAAGGTCAATGTTTCTTCCGGAAATGAGCCCCCGGTCATTGATGGGGAATTGGAAACCTTCCTGAATAATATTGGAGAAACCTGTACAGGTGAATTATTAAAGCGGTTTCGGGAATCCCAAGGGATCTCCTTGGAGTGGGTTGCGCAGAAAACCCGGATAAACATTACCTATCTCAATTTTATTGAATCCAACCACCATTCAGGCCTTCCTCACTGGGTTTATTTAAAATCTTATCTGTTCCAATACGCAGAGGTTTTAGGGATTGATCCCCAGCAAGTTCTTGAGGGATTTTTAAAAAATTATACCCCCAAACGATAAAAAAAACCTGATCTCCATTTAACTCTTCCACATTGTTTTATCGGCATTATTCTCTCTGGTTACCCACTTTCTTATCGGTTATTTGGGTAATGGCCTCCCGGATGATCTCCACCATACGGGCCAGTTCTTTGCGGGTTGAGATGAATGGGGGAACGAGGACGATAATATTTCCAAGTGGCCGAAGAATCATTCCCCTTTTTTTTGCTTCCTCACACACCCTTATTCCGATTTTTTCAGTGAGGGGGTATGGGTTCTTTGTCTTTTTTTTTCTGACCAACTCAATTCCCACCATGAAACCGGCCTGTCGGATATCCCCCACATGGGGGAGGTCCTTTAAGGCGGCCAAAATTTTTCTTAAAAAGGTGGCTTTTCCCTTCAGACGGGTCAGGACCTTTCCTTTTTTAAAAATCTGTAGGTTAGCCAGTGCCGCTGCACAACCGAGAGGATTTCCTGTATAGCTGTGACCGTGAAAAAACGTTTTGAACTCCTCATACGAACCTAAAAAGGTTTTGTAAACGGGGTCGGTTGTGAGTGTGGCGGCTAAAGGGAGATACCCTCCGGTAATCCCTTTGGAGAGGGCCAAAATATCCGGGGTCACACCGTCCTCTTGGCAAGCGAACATTGTCCCCGTTCTTCCAAATCCGGTTGCTACTTCATCGGCAATTAAAAGGATATTCAAATCGGTGCAGATTTGCCGGATTCGTTTGAGAAATCCCGGTGGCGCTGTGATCAATCCCGCCGCGGCTTGAACTTTGGGTTCGATGACCACAGCGGCGATTTCTGGGTGGTGGCTCCTTAGTGTTTTTTCAATCTCATCCGCACACGCCAGCTGACAGGAAGGAAAATTAAGATCGAGGTGACAGCGATAACAATAAGGAGACGGGATTTTAAGTGTTTTAAAAAGGAGGGAGGCAAACCGTTGGTGGAATAAATCAATTCCCCCAACGCTGACCGAGCCCACTGTATCTCCATGATATGCATTGGTGAAGGAAACAAAAATCTTTTTTTCCGGCTGGGCCGGTTTTTGAAGTTGCCAGAATTGATAGGCCATTTTGATTGCAATTTCCATAGCGGTGGATCCATCGTCTGAATAAAAAACACGGGTTAACCCTTTGGGAGCGATCCGGACCAAAGCCTTTGCTAACCGGATGGCCGGAATATTGGACAAACCCAAAAGGGTCGAATGAGCCACCTTTTTCAGTTGGCTTTTTATGGCTTCATCAATTTCCTGACATTGATGGCCGTGTAGGTTGACCCAAATGGATGATGTGCCGTCCAAATAGGAATGGCCTCGAAGGTCCTTGAGATAGACTCCTTTGGCTTCTTTTATGATGATGGGCGTTTCTTTAGTCCATTCCTGCATTTGGGTGAAGGGGTGCCATAGATATCGTTTGTCTTGATTGATTAACCGGGTAATTTCCCTTTGAGGAAAAGAAATTTCACCGGGACGGGATTTTCTTTCTTTGCTTGAACGTTTTTTAGCCATTTTTCCTTTAAAAAAATATGACAATTCCAAGGGTTAAATAAACCCTTCCTGGGAATTTTATAAAAAGGTTTACCCAATAGACCTTATTTTGTAATTGGAAGGGGCTCTCATTTTAGAATTTATAGAAGAAAACCCTATACTTGCGTTGCATTTGGAAAACTTCAATAGTATAATAAATTCAGTCTTCAGACGCAATCCAGTAACTTAAGAAAAAACATCATATGGGGGAGAGAATGGTTCTTCGAGAAAGTCAGGGGAGAAATCGTGTTATTTTGTCCGGCCTTCTTATTCTTATGGGGATTGTTATCGGCGTTGTGGTCTCAACGCATTTGGATTGGCTTCCCTTTGGGCAGGCCGAAAGTGAGGACCAGATCCGTTCCGCCCTTCCTTCTTTCCCGCCCAATGGGCCTGAACTCTCGTTCATGGAAATTTCAAAGACGGTTACTCCCGCGGTGGTAAATATTTCAAGCACCCGTGTTATTAAGCGTCCAGGAGGGGGCGGGGGAGGTGGCCAGGCTCCACTTTTCGATGATCCTTTTTTCCGGCGTTTTTTCGGTGATGAATTTTTTCGGCAGTTTCAAATGCCCCGGCAACACCAGGAGCAAAGTTTGGGGTCGGGCGTGATTGTTGACCCGGAGGGTTATATTGTGACCAATAATCATGTGGTCGAGCAAGCCAGCGAAATCAAGGTGTTTTTGTCGAACCGCCAGGAATATAAAGGGAAATTGGTGGGAAGTGATCCTAAAAGCGATGTTGCCGTTATTAAAATTGAAGGCAAGAATGATTTTCCCTCTGCGGTTTGGGGAAATTCTGATTTTCTGCAAGTGGGGGAATATGTTTTGGCCATTGGTAATCCCTTTGGACTCAACCAAACGGTAACCATGGGTATTATCAGTGCGGTGGGTAGAGCCAACGTGGGAATTGCCGATTATGAAGATTTTATCCAAACGGATGCTGCAATCAATCCAGGAAATTCAGGGGGGGCATTGGTCAATATCCGGGGAGAGGTGATCGGAATCAATACGGCTATTTTTACACGGAGTGGAGGTTATCAAGGGATTGGGTTTGCGGTTCCCAGTAATATGGCGCAATCGGTCATGAACAGTTTAATTAAAACTGGAAAAGTGGTTCGCGGATGGTTAGGGGTTTCAATACAAGAAATTAGTCCGGAATTGGGTAAGCAATTCGGTGTGGAGGAGTTGAAAGGGGCCTTGGTGAGCGATGTGTTCCCGGATAGCCCCGCCCACGATGCGGGGTTGGAAAGAGGGGATGTTATTCTGGAATACCAAGAAAAAATTGTAAAAAGCGTAAGCCAACTTCGCAATATGGTGGCTCAAACTACCGTTGGAACAAAAGTGGAGTTAAAAGTATTACGGGATCAAAAGGAAAAAATATTTAAGGTAAAAATAGGGGATCTTCCGAAAGACCTCACGGAAGCCCGTTTGGGAGAAGAGGTGGTTCCGGAGGAAATGGATAATGTGCTCAACGGGTTGGAGGTTCAAGAACTGGCTGCGGATATTATTCGTCAGTTGGATCTTCCAAAAGAAATTCAGGGGGTGGTGGTTTCAAATGTAACAGGGGATACGCGGGTGGAACGCTCGGGACTTCAAAGAGGAGATGTTATTCAGGAAATAGATCGTAAAAAAATTCGTTCCATGAAGGATTATCAAAAAGTTGTTTCCAGTCTTAAAAAAGATAAAACGATTCTTCTTCTGGTATTTCGTGAAGGTAGGACGTTCTTTGTGACGGTTTCTTCCGAATGATTCATTTTGTTTATTTTTTTTATTGAGGGTTAATTTTATTGATGTATAAACCCTGTGTGGGGAGGTTGTTTAATTGTTTTAATTAATTTTTAACCATATTTATAAGGGGGTGTCATATGGCTGCAGTTATTGGAAGATTGGTTTTTTTACTGGTCAGCGCCCTGGCTGGCTTTTATGTTTTTTTGAAAGGGTTTTCGGATGTTCATTCTATGGTGGGAGCTGGGGTCGGAGGACTCATTGCACTTTTTGTGATTTCATTGGAATTTGGTTTTCAGAAACTTTCCACCAAGGTGGTTCTGGGAGGGCTCCTTGGGCTATTAGCGGGAATGGTTTCTGCGGGAGTTATCCTCTTCATTACGGAGTCGCTTTTTTTTGATGGGGGTAAATTTTTAGCCATTTGGCAGTTGTTTGCGTTGGCTTTGTTTTCTTATTTGGGGATTGTGTTGGGCATCCGGTGGGGAAAACTTCCCGGCCTCGGTTTTATTTCATCGGGGAGAGGGGAGGAGACCCAAGCCACCAATAACAAAATTCTGGATACCAGCACGATTATTGATGGAAGAATTGCAGATTTGTGCGAGACCGGTTTTTTGGATGGGACCTTTATTATTCCCCATTTTATTTTACAGGAGCTTCAACATATTGCTGATTCTTCTGATTCCATGAAACGGGCTCGGGGTAGGAGGGGTTTGGATATACTGCACCGCATTCAAAAAATGTCGGAAATTGATGTTCAGCTAGTCGAAAATGATTTTCCCCATATTCGTGAAGTGGATGCGAAACTGGTGGCGCTGGGAAAAGAGATACTAGGGAAAATTGTAACCAATGATTTGAATTTAAACAAGGTTGCGGAGCTTCAGGGGGTGCGGGTTTTAAATATTAACTCCCTTTGCAACGCGCTGAAACCGGTGGTTCTTCCGGGGGAGACCATGAGGGTCTTTGTGTTGAAAGAAGGGAAAGAAGCCGGTCAAGGGGTTGCCTACTTGGATGATGGCACCATGATTGTGGTGGATGATGCCCGCCGATATATTGGCCGAAATGTGGATGTGGTGGTGACCAGTGTTTTACAGACCACTGCGGGTCGGATGATTTTCACCCGATTAAAAGATGAAAGTGAGAAGGAGGAATTAAAGGTGGCACGAGGTTAAAGAGAAGTGAAAACCACTGCTATCATCGTTGCCGCAGGGGTGGGAAAACGAATGAGGTCTCCCATTCAAAAGCCTTTCATTGAATTGAGGGGCCGTTCCATATTAGCGCATACCCTCCTTCAATTCGAGGGAGCTGAGTCCGTAAGCGAAGTAGTGCTGGTGGTTTCAAAAGAGTCTTTGGAGCAATGCGAAGAGGAGATTATCAAAGGTTCGGGCTTTCAAAAAGTCCGGTGCCTTGTTCCAGGCGGGGAAACCCGCCAGGAATCGGTTTATCAGGGATTGATCCATTCGGACCCGTGTTCGGATATAATTCTGGTCCATGATGGGGTTCGTCCTTTTGTTTCACAAGGGGTGATCCGAAGCTGTATCGAAAAGGCCCAGGTTCATGGGGGGGCTTTGGCTGCCCTTCCGATCCATGAAACGGTCAAACAGGTTGGAGAAGATGGTTGTGTGGAGGCAACAGTAAACCGGGAAATACTTTGGCGGGCTCAGACTCCCCAGGTTTTTCAAAGACCAATTTTGGAGAAGGCTCACCGGGAAGCTTTGGCCGAGGGTTACGAAGGGACCGATGAGGCTTCTCTGGTTGAACGCCTTGGAATTTCCATCCAAATTGTGGAAGGGGAGGTGGAAAATATTAAAATTACCACTCCGGAGGATTTGGCCCTGGCTGAGTTTTATTTAAAACAGAGAGAGGGACAAATTTCGGTGGAATTATGAATCGGGTGGGTATCGGATATGATGTTCACCCTTTTTCCCCCAATCGGCCGTTAATCATCGGAGGAACGGTAATTCCCTACCCCCAAGGTTTGGCTGGCCATTCCGATGCGGATGTTCTGGTTCATGCCCTTTGTGATGCCTTGCTGGGTGCCCTGGGTTCGGGAGATTTGGGAACCCATTTTCCAGACTCTGACCCGGCTTTTAAAGGCATATCCAGCATGGTCTTGCTGGACCGGGTTTTTAAAATGGTTCGGGAGAAGGGTTACGAGGTACAAAACTTGGATGTCATCATTCTGGCGGAAGAGCCTAAAATGGGGCCTTATAAAACTGAAATACGTTCCCGAATAGCAAAGGCCTTGGACGTTTCTGAGACATCCGTGAACATCAAAGCCACCACGCAGGAAGGTCTTGGCTTTATTGGAAGAAAAGAAGGCATTGCTGCCCAGGCCATCTGTTCCCTGAGTAAGGTTCGAAAAATATGACATATCCGGGGAAAAGAAATCGTGACACCCAAGTAATATTTATTTTGAAAAAATTCCCCTCCGGGGCCATGCCAAGCGTCTCTTTTAAAATGGTATAGAGCAGGGAATCATGTTTCCAACCATTCGACGAGACCTACAAGCTGTTTTTGACCGTGACCCAGCCGCCAACAATCTCCTTGAAGTCTTAATCAATTATTCCGGATTTCACGCCATCCTTTGGCACCGACTTACTCACAAACTTTGGCTTTACAAAATCCCCTTTCTCCCCAGGCTTTTGTCTCAGGTGGTTCGTCTTTTTACGGGAATTGAAATTCACCCTGGGGCAAAAATAGGACCAGGGTTTTTTATCGATCATGGAATGGGGGTGGTGATTGGGGAAACCAGTGAAATTGGAGAGGATGTGACCCTTTTCCAGGGGGTAACCCTGGGAGGAACGGGTAAGGAAAAAGGGAAACGCCATCCTTCTCTTGGAAATCGCGTTGTCGTGGGAGCCGGGGCAAAGGTCCTGGGTGGAATTACCGTTGGGGACAATGTCAAAATTGGAGCAAATTCCGTGGTTCTGCGGTCCGTTCCCTCGGATTCAACGGTGGTGGGCATTCCTGGCCGGATTATCCGTGGACCTGCTTCCAGCCGTCCATCGGTACAGTTGAATCATACCGATTTGCCTGACCCTGTAATGGAACAATTAGAATATATGGCACATGAAATTGAGGACCTTCGTGGACAGGTTGAGCGGATCAAAAAGGAAATGGAAGGGGGAAAATAAACAGGTTTTTTACCCCCCTTTCAGCGAAGTTAGGTCCCGATTCTTTCATTGAACCCCTTATTTCTTCATTCCAGCGTAATTTTCTTGACAGCAGAAAACAACTGTTTTAATATTTCCCAGATTTCAAGAAGTTGGAGGATTTTATGAACCTTGATGATTTAAGATTTACCGAAGACCATGAATGGGTCCGGAGTGAAGGAAAAAGAGCGGTAATTGGCATTTCGGATTATGCCCAGGATCAATTGGGAGACATCGTTTATGTGGAAATGCCAGAGTTAAATGCGGAAGTCAGTACCGAAGATGAAATTTCAGAGGTTGAATCTACCAAAACCACTGCCCCGGTGTTGTCACCGGTCAGTGGGCGGGTGGTAGAAGTAAATGATGAGTTAAACGAAAACCCTGAAATGATTAATGAAGATCCCTATGGAAAAGGGTGGATTGCCGTCATTGAAATGTCTGATCCCTCGGAGTTGGAAAATTTAATGAATCAAAAGGAGTATGGGAAGTTTTTAGAAACGGAATCCGATGAAGAAGAGGAAGATTTGGGTGAGGAAAGATAATCAATGGGTGTTTTTCCCTAAGGAGAAAAAAACCCAGTCCTTTGGACTGGGTTTTTTCTTTTGAACAAATGGTAATTTAAATTTTTGGTAATTAAGGGCAGATAAAGTCGAGGATTAAATGCAGAAACTGGATAAGGAGATGGACCTCATCGCGCGGGGAACATTGGAGGTTATTCAAGAAAATGAGCTTCGGGAAAAATTGGCAAAATCCCACCAAAACCATACCCCCCTCCGTATTAAAGCCGGTTTTGATCCCACCGCACCGGATCTGCATTTAGGGCATACTGTGTTGATTCAAAAATTAAAGCAATTTCAGTATTTGGGACATGAAGTTTATTTTTTAATCGGGGATTTTACGGGGATGATTGGAGATCCCACAGGGGTTTCGGAGACAAGAAAATCATTAAGCCGGGATGAGGTTTTGGAGAATGCTAAAACTTACGAACAGCAGGTGTTTAAAATCCTGGACCGGAAAAAAACAAAAGTGGTTTTTAACAGTGAGTGGATGGAGAAAATGAAGGCGGAGGATCTCATACGGCTCTGTGCACAATATAATGTGGCCCGGATGTTAGAACGGGATGATTTTAGAAAAAGGTACCATGAGCAGAAACCCATCAGCATCCATGAGTTTCTCTATCCCTTGGTTCAAGGGTATGATTCGGTTGCCTTGCGGGCGGATGTGGAACTGGGCGGCACGGATCAAAAATTCAACTTACTCGTAGGCCGAGACCTCCAGCGTTCGGTGGGACAGGATCCCCAAGTGGTGATTACACTCCCCTTATTAGAAGGAACCGATGGGGTGAAGAAGATGAGTAAGACATCGGGGAATTATATCGCCCTGGAAGATTCGCCTCATGAAATGTTTGTAAAGATCATGCAAATTCCCGATACGATTATGCTGAAATATTTCGAATTGTTGAGTGATCGGTCCATTGAAGAAATAAAAAAGTATGGAAAAAGTTTGAATTCAGGGGAAGTGTCTCCCCGTGATTTAAAGATGAATTTAGGAGAAGAAATTGTTACCCGTTTTCATGGGATGGATCAGGCAAAAAAAGCAAAACAGGCCTATGAGGAAAGCGCAAAAATGTTAAGCGGTAAGGCCGTTGGCACCGCGGGAGTTATTGGTGATATTTCCATTGGGGATTGGAAGGGGGATCAGGTTGAGGTTCCCTTAAATGAGTGGAAAGGTGGAAAACTTTGGATTTGCAGGTTAATTGTCATAGCATCCTTTGCCAAAAGCAATGGCGCCGCCCGTCGGTTAATTAAACAAGGGGCAGTAAGAATGAATGGAACCACGGTAAATGATGAGGGGCTTGAGATTGATATTACCCAGGTCCCATTCCTATTAAATGTGGGGAAAAATAAAATTGTCAAAATTGTGGTTCCAAATGAGGGAAAATCCGGATAATTTAGTTTTTAAGGCTCATCGTGGAAGTGGGTGGGTAAATTTCGTCATTCCCGCGAAAACGGGAATCCAGGAGCGGAACGCCCTATAACGCGCGTCTCGCTCGTCCCGCCCCCGGGGTCGGACCAAGTTAAGGAATAAAACAGGGGCGGGAAGAAAAGTGATAAAAGGGGATGGGGGATTTGAGCTTCGGGAAACCATTGGCCCTTATAATAATCTTTTTGAGGGTGAAAAAGGGGGGTTAAGGTTTGAGAAGGGGTATATTTGGAAAGTTTAAACTTTTAAATCAATGTGTTAGCTTGGTCCGACCCTGATCAATGATTGTTAAATCAACCCTGTTTTATAAATCCTGCATTTTCGAAAAAAAAGTCGAGGATTGGGAAAAGAAATGGAGGAGTTGGGGAGAAGATAAGGTATTTCAAAGGGAGATAAATGAACTTAGTGTGGGATTGAGAAAGGGGCGTTTGCCAAAAAAGGTCCATAAAGAATGCCCCAATATTAACGTTACGTGCGTGACATTTTGTTTGTTCGGACCGAGGGATGGGAAATCATTTTTTTCTTTTTATTTTTTTCGGAGAAGACCAAAGGCCAGAAGGCCGGAACCCATTAAAAGAAGTGTTGCAGGTTCAGGGACACTCGCCAAGCGAGCGGTTAGGAATTCGGGTGTGTTTCGGCCGTTGGTATAAAACTGGCTTCCCAAGCTTAATTTTACAAAGAAGGGATCTGGAACTAAATTCCCACTCACAATAGGTGAAATATTTGAAAATAAAATGGTTTGTGAGTAAGAATCCCCCGATATAGAATAAGGCAGTTCACCGGAACCTGGTTGCTGGTTGAAAAGGTTGATGGGTGAAGTAAAAGAATTTCCTTGGCTATCAAAAAACTGGATGGTTTCCGTAAACCCGAACGGATCATTTACACCAGATAAATCCAAATCGGTGAAGACGAATTCAAGGGATGCATTGGTTGAGGAAAGATTAATCGGTTCAAATCTTAAATACATGGTCAAAGAATTTTGAAGGCCTGATCCTATATCGGAAACCGTTCCCGCAGTCCCCCCTGGAACCGAAGTGACACCATAAACCCCGCTGTAGGTGCTGCTTAAGGGTATGAAAAACTTTATTTCTCCCGTTTGGGAGTTGTAACAGGAGGCTCCCTCCAAACTCGGACAGGTGGGGACGGCTTGGGTGGAAGACCCAAGAGATTCCACAGGTGTACCGAAATAAACGGGGATCGCTTTAGCATTTGGTGCAAAAGCTAAAATTATTCCCACGGACAGGGTTGAAAGCAAGAAACGAATGAACAAAGTGAAACCTCCTTTAGAATTTGCACCAAAATAGTGCAACTTTGATACCTATATATATTTCAATTCCATCTCTAAAACTCAGCTTATGTATCCATTTGTTTTTATTTGAAATTTTGTTATTTAAAGGTAAAAAAATACGAGAAAAAATTTTGGGTTTTAAATAATGAAAAATTCTTCCAAAAATTGTTTCTTTATTTAATAAAAAAATTGACTTTAATGGGAAAAATTTTCCCTGGAATTAGCTTATGTGGGACCAAGTTAAGGCATTAAAATATTTCTATTAAATTGTGATTTTCAGAAGTAAATTTAGACTAAAGAGGCCTTTATAAATTTTCTTGACTTGCAACCCTTCGGTATCGTTTAATATTTCCATCCATAAGGGATCCAAAAATATAGCGGTTAGGGTTAGCCCTATTTTTTTATAATACCAATAAAAACGAATAGTTAGATCTGCATTATTTTGTCCCTGAACCCTTCGAGGCGGAAATAGACCACACATTTTTTTGGGGGGGTTGTAGCCGAGGGCAATCTCCATTTCTGGCCAACATGAACTCTTTTTCGTTAGGGCGTGTTGGCTTTTTTGTTTTGAGAAAAAAATCATTAATCTAGTCGTTTTTTGACTGCCATTCAGTGAGGGAAAAGTATGACGACAAAAACTTCAAAAATCATTTATACAAAAGTAGATGAAGCGCCTTTATTGGCGACCTATTCTTTTTTCCCGGTCATCAAAGCCTTTACAGGGGCGGCCGGGGTTGCTGTTGAACAGAGAGATATCTCTCTTGCCGGCCGAATTATTGCTAATTTTCCTGAATTTTTAACGGAGGCCCAAAAACAATCCGATGATCTGGCTGAATTAGGGGAGTTGGCTAAAACGCCCGATGCCAATATCATCAAATTGCCCAATATCAGTGCCTCCATTCCCCAAATGAAAGCGGCCATTAAAGAATTGCAGGAAAAAGGCTACAAGCTTCCTGCCTATCCCGAAGATCCGAAAAGCGACAAAGAGAATGAAATTAAGGCGAGATACGACAAAATTAAAGGATCTGCTGTCAACCCGGTTTTAAGAGAAGGAAACTCAGATCGCCGTGCCCCGGCCTCAGTGAAAAACTACGCAAAAAAACATCCACACAAAATGGGTCCCTGGACCGCGGACTCAAAAACACATGTGGCCCATATGAGCAAGGGAGATTTCCGATCCAACGAAAAATCGGTGACGGTCGCGGAAGCAACCAATGCAAAAATTGAATTTGTGGGTAAAGATGGAAAGACCATCGTCCTGAAAGATAAATTACCCCTTCAGGCCTGCGAGGTTATCGATTCCACCTTCATGAGCCGCGGGGCTTTGAGGGAGTTCCTTGAGGCCCAGATGGAGGATGCAAAGAAAAGGGGTGTTCTGTTTTCACTGCATCTTAAGGCCACCATGATGAAGGTGTCTGATCCTAAAATTTTTGGCCATGCGGTTTCGGTTTTCTTTAAAGATGTTTTTGATAAACACAAAGCCACATTCGATAAACTGGGTGTGGATCCAGATAACGGGCTGGGTGACCTTTATGGGAAAATTAAAACCCTGCCGGATACCCATAGGGCGGAAATCGAAGCGGATATTCAGGCCTGTTATAAGAAACGGCCGGAACTGGCCATGGTCAACTCAGATAAAGGCATCACTAATTTACATGTTCCCAGTGATGTCATTATTGACGCCTCCATGCCCCCTATGATTCGTGATTCAGGGAAGATGTGGGGTCCCGATGGAAAGCTTCACGATACCAAGGCCGTAATCCCCGATGGGAGTTATGCCGGGGTATACCAGGAAGTGGTGGATTTTTGCAAAAAGAATGGGGCCTTTAATCCTGCAACCATGGGATCGATTCCCAATGTGGGACTCATGGCCCAGAAGGCAGAGGAATACGGATCTCACGACAAAACGTTTAAGGCCCCTGGAAATGGAACCATTCGTGTGGTGGATAGTTCCGGAAAGACCTTGCTGGAACACCAGGTAGAAGAAGGCGATATCTGGCGGATGTGCCAGGTGAAGGATGTGCCGGTACAGGATTGGGTCAAGCTGGCCGTCAACCGGGCCAGGGCCACCGGTGTACCTGCGGTGTTTTGGTTGGACAAAAACCGGGCCCATGATGCGGAGTTGATCAGAAAGGTGGAACGCTATTTGAAAGATCACGATACCAAGGGGCTTGAGATCCACATCATGTCTCCCGCTGAAGCGACCCGTTTCTCTCTGAAACGGATGAAAGAGAGTAAAGATACCATTTCCGTGACGGGAAACGTTCTTCGAGACTATAACACGGACCTGTTTCCGATCCTTGAAGTAGGGACAAGCGCAAAAATGCTTTCCATCGTTCCGTTGGTGAATGGCGGTGGATTGTTTGAGACCGGTGCAGGAGGCTCTGCACCGAAACATGTCCAGCAGCTTCAGGAGGAAGGCCATTTAAGATGGGACTCCTTGGGCGAATTTTTGGCCCTTGCCGCCTCATTGGAACACTTAAGCAAAACCACCCATAATGCAAAAGCCCAGGTTCTGGCCGATACCTTGGACCGGGCCACCGGAAAATTCCTGGATAGTGATAAATCCCCTTCCCGTAATGTGGGCGAGCTGGATAACCGGGGGAGCCATTTCTATCTCACTCTATATTGGGCGCAGGCTTTGGCTGAGCAGACAAAGGATAAGGACCTTCAAGCCCGTTTCTCCAAAGTGGCAAAACAGCTTGAAGAAAGTGAGGCGAAAATAGTTGGAGAGTTAAACGGGGCCCAAGGAAAACCGGTGGAAGTGGGGGGGTATTATCGTCCGGATTTGGAAAAGGTGACTAAAGCAATGCGTCCGAGCCCAACTTTCAATGCCATCGTGGATGCCATTGCTTAAAAGGTACACCGGCGGTTGGAATGTAGCTTTTTGAGGAATTTTCACAAGTCTATTAAAGAAGGCCAACACGGTATCCTATAAAGGGCCAAAACGTTGGCCTTTTTTGTTTGTGAGGATATTTTTACTATTGGTGAAATTGAGCCAAGACTTTAATCCTCTTGACCATATAAATGACAGAGGTTAAGATGATCCGACTTATTCCCAGGTTCCTTTTAATTTCCTAAAGGGCGGGAGGTAAAATGGTTCGTCGGTTTCTGGTTGGGACCCTTAGGCAGGCCAGGCGCTTGGTGGTTGCAGTGGTAGGCTTCACGGTATTATTAATTGGAGTGGTCATGTTTTTTACTCCCGGACCCGCTATTCTTGTGATCCCTGTGGGCTTAGGTATTTTGGCAACAGAATTTTTATGGGCCCGACGGCTGCTCAAACAATTTAAAGAAAAAGCCACTCAAATGGCCAATAAAGCAAGAGGGAAGAAAACAGGGGCAAAGCCAGAGGCAGAGACCCCTTTTCCTACAAACCAGGAGAAGGGACCCTCGGCGTGAAAACAGCTCCTTTCAACCAAAAAATCAGTCCATTTCTATCTTTAAAAGATTCTTCTATCCAAATGGCGGTGGATATTTTGCGAAAGGGAGGCCTGGTTGCCTTCCCTACTGAAACGGTCTATGGGTTGGGGGCAAGGGTGTTTGATTCAAAGGCCATTTCGAAAATCTTCAATGTAAAGGGGCGCCCTTCGGATAATCCCCTGATTGTCCATGTAGCCGATTTAAAGCAATTCACCCTGGTTGTAAAAAAGGTCCCACCCGTTGCTGAGAAGCTTATTAAAGCGTTTTGGCCGGGGCCGCTGACATTGATCCTTCCCAGGGCATCAAAGGTTCCCCCGCAGGTGTCTGCGGGGTTATTCACGTTGGCGGTTCGGATGCCTAATCATCCCCTTGCCTTGCACCTTTTACAAGAGTTGGGAGAACCCGTTGCCGCCCCCAGTGCCAACCGGTCCGGGAGGCCAAGCCCCACCCAAGCGAATCATGTCCGAAACGAATTGGGGAATGAGGTGAAAATGGTATTGGATGGAGGCCCTTGCCCCGTGGGTTTGGAATCCACTGTTTTGGATATCACCAAAGGGGTGCCGAGAATTTTACGCCCAGGGCAAATTACCCTTGAAAACCTTGAGGCGGTGATTGGAAAGGTTTTACCCTATGAAACGTCATCGGAGGATAGTTTGGTAAAATCCCCCGGGAGCAAGCACAGCCATTATGTTCCGAATGTGAGGATTATTTTAATTCCTGAAAAAGAATATACGAAAGAATGTGAACGGTGGAAGAGATCCGGAAAAAAACTGGGTGTTTTATCCAGGAAAAAATTTGATGTTCCAAAAGAGGGTTTTCTTTTTTATCGGCAGTGTGAAGGGGATGATGCGCTTTATGCACAGAATCTGTTTTCCGCTTTTCGCGATGCCGAAGCAAAAGGGGTTGAGGTTCTTTTGGTGGAACAAGTGGCTAAAAAAGGTTTGGGTGTGGCCATCATGGATCGACTTGAACGTGCAGCGGAGGGTTCAAAATGAGTCAAAGATTCGATGGACCGGTGGTATTAAAAACGGAGTGTCATTCCCTGGGAGCGAAAAAGGCCGGTAAAGTCCGTGATATATATGATTTGGGAGAGCATTTGCTCTTGGTGGCGACGGACCGAATTTCAGCTTTTGATGTGGTGCTTCCGCAGGGCATTCCGGGAAAAGGTTTTGTCTTAACACAAATGTCCGTGTTTTGGTTTGATTTAATTTGGAATAAAGAGAAAATCGTTCATCATCATTTAATTTCTACCGACGTATCCCAATTTCCAAAAGCCTGCCAGCCTTATAAAGATATTCTTTCCGGCCGGAGTATGCTGGTCAAAAAGGCAAAGCCATTGCCGGTGGAATGCATCGTCCGAGGGTATTTATCCGGGTCCGGCTGGAAAGAATACAAAAAACAGGGAACCGTCTGCGGGGAGTCCCTGCCTCATGGATTAAAAGAGTCGGACCGGCTTCCGGAAACCATCTTTACCCCTTCCACCAAAACAACGGAAGGCCATGACATTAATATTTCCTATGAAAAAATGAAGGGTTTGGTTGACCCTGCCGTGGCGGAGGAAGTGAAGGAGAAGAGCCTTCAGGTTTATAAAAAGGCTTCTGCTTATTCCGAGAGCCGAGGAATTATTATTGCCGATACCAAATTTGAATTTGGAATAGATTCCGCAACCCAACGACTATTAATCATTGATGAGGTGCTTACACCGGATTCATCCCGTTTTTGGCCTAAAAACCTGTACTCCCCCGGCGGGGCTCAGCCCAGTTTCGATAAACAGTTTGTGCGGGATTATCTGGATTCCATTTCATGGGACCGTAATCCTCCTCCCCCCGATTTGCCCAAAGAGATTATCGAAAAAACCAGCCAGAAATATTTTGATGCATTAGACCAGTTGACCGGGTAAAAGAGGAGATGCTCCCCCGCTTTCTTTGTTTTTGTCATTCCCGCGGAAGTGGGAATCCAGAAAATTACTAGATTCCCGATAAAACATTTCGGGAATGACGGTCTATTCCTATTCATTTCAAGGGAGAGCAAAATTAAACCATGGCAAAATCAAAATCCTTTTGGCTGATGAAATCGGAACCCAGCGTTTTTTCCATTGATGATTTGAAATCATCCAAAAACAGAACCACCTATTGGGAAGGTGTCCGGAATTATCAGGCCCGGAATTTTCTGCGGGATCATTTGAAAGTAGGGGATGGGGTCCTCTTTTACCACAGCAACGAAGATCCTGTGGGTATAGCAGGAGAGGCGGTGGTGGTCAAAGAAGGCTATCCCGATCTAACTGCCTTTGATCCTAAATCTACTTATTTTGATCCTAAGAGTGATCCCAGAAAACCGACCTGGTTTAGGGTGGATGTCAAATTTGTGCGCAAGTGTGGGGAAGTGATCACCCTCAAGAGGCTCAGGGAAATACCTGCTTTAAAAAAGATGATGGTGGTCCAAAAAGGGTCCCGGCTGTCCATTCAACCGGTGACATCCCCAGAATGGCACGCTATTATGAAATTGTTTTGATCAAAAAAGAATCCTTTCTGGCATGTCATTCCCGAGAAAACGGGAATCCAGTGTTTATTTATACTTGCTAGAATCCAGATAAAAAATTTCGGGAATGACAACAAAAAGGGTTTCTTGCTTTTGTTTTCCACAAACCTCTATCCTCAAACCTTTACCGGAGTGTGTCGTCATTCCCGCGCAAGCGGGAATCCAGGTATTTTGATCCCTCCCTCCCTCCTTTCTTCCTTAAAATTTGCCAAAAAAACCCCGAAATGATTTAATTTATCTTAAGGCCACCTCAAGCAGTCATTCCCGAAAAAACTGTCCCCGTATTCTTTAAACGGGGATCGGGAATCCAGAATATTTATCTTACTTTTTTGATGAATTCACAACCTTTTAAATTCAATTTAAACCTGGCCAAAAAGGTATGTGACCGATTGGGGGTTTCTGGTTCACCTGTAGAGATCTCCGGTCCATTGGGAGGTCAGGTGAATAAAAGTTTTCTGATCGTTTTGGATAATCAAAAGAAATGGGTTTTGCGCATTGATGGCGAGGTTCAGTCTTTTGATAAGATTCAACGTGAATCCGAAATCTATCGCTTTCTACAGGAATCTGCCCCTAATTTAACAATATCTAAAGTTTTCCTTTCAGATTGTTCAAAGGAGATCATTCCAATGGATTACGCTTTGATGGAATATCTGCCAGGGGTGGGAGTCGGTGAAAACATAGAATCCCTACCGCAAAAAGCCAGGGATTCCCTTTTGAAACAAATTGGGGAGACTTTAAAACGGTTTCATCAAATCAAAGTTCCTGGTTTTGGATTTCGTCATTTTGATCGAAAGGTGTATCCAAAAGCAGAATCATGGCGGAAATTTTTAGAACAGGAATTTTACAAGGAGCTGGAAGGGGTGGAGAAAAAGGTGGGGTATGCTCCCCGTTGGAAGGACCAATTAACCCATTGGGTTCAGGAATGGTTAGCCATCCAACCTGAAGCGATTGACCCGGTTTTTCTTCATGGAGATTTTCACTATGATAACCTTAAAATTAATTTAGATAAAAAAGACACTCCAAAACTTTCAGGAATATTTGATCTGGAATGGGCCTGGTGGGGAGATCCGGTTGGGGATTTTCTCCATTTGGAGGAAGCCTTCTTTTTATACCCTCAAGATTTGGCTCCCTTTTTATCGAGTTATCAGCGGTCTGAATTCCCAAAAGGAGAACTAAAAATTCACAGGGTTCTACATTCCCTTCGCCTGTTCCGGTTTTGGCTGGAGTTTTTGCCGGAACCCAATTGGAAAGAGGTGGGGATTTATGAAAAAAGGCTCCGGAATTTGGCAAAGGGGAAAGGGGTTTTTGAATAAATAAGTCGGGTTCATAGAATTTCGAATGAGATTAATTTCTTTTTAACAATTTTGCTTGGGACAGAGCAGGGTGCCGTTTTAAGGATTGAGAGATGGATACTATTTCTTCTTATGAATCAGTACAACAGAATGGTGTAATCATTTTATATGTGTTAGCCGGTTTGTTTGTAGTGGGGGTTATCTCTCTTTTGATCAGTATTTCTTTCTTAATAATTAAAGCAATGTTTTTTAAAAATGGCAGACAGGATTATAAGCCATTACAAAAAATGGGCCTTCAGGATTACAGGTCGGTTTTAGAAGCTTTCCCGTTTTCGAAAGGAATGATAAAACTGAGCATATATATATTTTATATTTGGGGATTAGCCTTTGTAACCGGTGTGTTTTTAATTCTTTTATCGGTTTTTTTTTTTGAAAAATAAGAGGTGTGAAAAAGGGCAAATCGCTTGTTGTTTATGGGACTCCCCAAAATAATTTATTGGGAATTCATTAGACCCTAGATTCCCGCTTCCGCGGGAATGACGACCTAGGCTGGTAGAGGTTTGAGGATAGAGGGTGGAGGTTAACAACCCCTCTAAAATCTCCTTGATGTCATTCCCGAAAGGTTTTATCGGGAATCCACGGGTCTTGATTTTACCCCGATGAGGGAAAGACGGCCCTCCGTAAAATATATATTATCTTACATTTCCAATGTCTTGATCCATTCGCAGGTTTGTGCAATTCCTTCTTTGAGAGAACGTGGGCGGTAGCCAACTTCATTGATGGCCTTTTCGGAGGAGTAGACCCAGGAGTGCTTGTAGGCCTCGATGGCTTTCCAGGTGAGTCTGGGGGTGTTTCCCGTCAAGCGCGCCCGGAAATGTTCGATCAATCCCGCTGTCCTGGCTGTCCAAAAAGGGACATAGCGAACTTTGTGTTTTAATCCGGTGACTTCCTGAATGAGCCCTTCAAGATCGTTCAACTTTATATTTTCCCCACCGAGAATATAGCGGTTTCCATTTTGACCTTGTTCCGCTACCCGGATCAAACCGTCTACCACATCGTCAATGTAAACGACATTCAATGATTGGGAGCCCTTACCGGGAATAAAAACCGGTTTTCCTGTTAGATAATCCAGTAACACCCGGTTAAACGAGTTTGAGCGGATTTCCCTTCCAGGGCCATAGACCAGGCCTGGGGAAGCGATGATGATGTTTGGCCCTTTGTCCAGGAAATGGGTGATTCTTTTTTCTGCTTCTATTTTGGTTCTTTGATAATGGGAAATGACCCGGTTGGAGAAATGGGAAGATTCGTCCGCGATGAAATCATCCGTTGGTCCCAGTGTCATAACCGTTGATGTGTAAACCAACCGTTTTACCTCCGCTTTTTGGGCTGACTTCAATATATTTTCGGTTCCCTTGATGTTGGCCCGGTCAAAATCCTGGGGTTTAGGAGCCCAAGCCCTGGCCAAGGCCGCCAAATGGTAGACTTGGGTGCAACCCTTCATAGCATCGGCCAAAGTTTCCGCATTCGAGAGATCTCCGATGACAATCTCCGCTTTTTGGAATTCAGGGGGAAGGGTTTTTCGGGGGTCCCGAAGCAGGATGCGGACGGTTTGTCCCTCCCGAATTAATTTTTGGGTCAGTGCCTGGCCGATAAATCCGGAGGCACCTGTTATAAAAATCAACTTTTCATTCCTTTTATTTTAAAAATTTATGCAAATTGAAACCTAAGAGCAGTTTCTTGATTTAAGAACCGAGCCCCCAAAATGTTCACCCCCCACCTATCCTCCCCCCATCAAGGGGGGAGGAATAAACATTTATATTCCCTTCCCCGTTTAGGGGGAATAAATATTTGTGTGTCCTCCCCCATCCAGAGAGGACGTTTCATTTACTGTGTCTTTTATCCCCCGTTTCCTTTCCAAGGGTAAGGATTTAGAGAAGGGGGAATTGTAATTTAGATTACAGCCTTTTTTATTCCATTCAAATATAATTGGTCTGTTTAATTCTAAAGGTCTTGACATTTAGATAGGAGTCCTATTAATAATTGAACGTTTTCAAACCCAAAACCTTATTCCTCCTTTTTAAACCATGTATCCCTTTTTGTCTACACATGAATGCGCTCAAATGTTAAAGGCCATGTCTGATGGTACCCGTTTAATGATGATTAAGAGTCTTTTTGAAGGAGAGAAGTGCGGAACCGAAATAGCCAATGAATTGAAATTACCACAGCCCCAAGTGGCCCATCATCTGGGAATCCTCAAAAATGCATCTCTTCTTATGTCCAGACGTGAGGGGCAAAGGGTCTATTATAAACTGCACCCCGTTGTCCGGGAATCCATTTTGAAACGAAAAGAGCAGGCCATCAATCTGGGGTGCTGTAAAATCTCTTTTCCTGGTTAGTTTGTTTGGGTTTTTTTTGGGTAAATCTATGGATGTATCAACATATGAGCATAGTTTTTAAAAAGAATGGGGAACCGGGGATTATTTAAGATTTTGGGGGTCAAAATTTCTTTCCCTATTGGTTTGGGTTGGGGCCTCTTTTTATTCCTCGTCTCCGGTTGTTCCAATCAAGCCAACACTGAACATCTTATTCGTATGGCGGGATCATCTACGGTGCTTCCTATTGCAACAAAGGCCGCGGAGAAATTCAGGGAAAGTCAATCGGGGGTAAAAATTACGGTTAGCCCCGGGGGTTCAGGGGTAGGCGTTCGGTCCCTGGGAAACGGTTTAATTGATATAGGGATGGTTTCCCGTACCCTGTCGGAGGAAGAACGGGTTCGTTTCCCGACCGTGAAGTTTATTTCAAATGTTATTGCAAAAGATGCGGTAGCCGTGGTGGTCTCTTCTGAAATTTATGATGCCGGTGTGACGGAATTGTCCGGTGAAATTAATAATTGGAAAGAACTTGGAGGTCCGGATCGGGAAATCCTCTGTATCGATAAAGAGGTGCACCGGGGGACACGTCATGTCTTCATGGAATATTTCTTTAATGACCCCACAGGGGTGGCCAAGGGGGCTGATATTGTTTCGGGGTCCAATAACGAGGAGCTGACCAAAATCACATTGAGCGATTCTGCCATCGGGATGCTTTCCGCGGCTTGGGCGAATCAGGATGTGAAGGATATCGGTTTAAAAAACAACGGGAAAACGGTTTATCCCACAAAGGAGAATATTAGAAACGGGGTATACCCCATATCACGGGATCTGATTTTTTTAACAAACGGGGAACCCAGAGGGAAGGTTAAAGGTTTCATTGATTTCCTTTTGGGCGAGGCAGGGCAGAAAATTATTGAGGAAAGCGGGTATGTTTCTCTTCATTAGAGGTTTCCTTCCGAAGCTGGGTTTATGGGGATCTTTTTTTATTTCCATGGGGTTGGTGGCGTTTCTGTTTTTTTTTCTGTTGTGGGAGAGCCTTCCAATTTTTACCAATGAGGGGTTTGGCTTTCTTTTGGGCAATCAATGGCATGCGGGGGAAGTCTATGGTGCCCTTCCTCTCATTTATGGAACGTTGGTCGTGACGGGGATTGCTTTGTGTTTGGCCCTTCCCCTGGGATTGGGAACGGCGGTCTTTACGTCTGAATTTCTGCCCATGAAATACCGGCTGGGTATTAAGTCGATTATGGAGCTGTTGGCGGGGATTCCCGGCGTTGTTTACGGCTTGCTTGGGATCGTCTTTGTGACCTCCGGAGTGAAAAATCTGTTTCATCTTCAAAATGGAAATACCCTTTTTGCCGCGGGGTTTATTTTGGGGATTATGATATTGCCAACCATCATGACACTTTCCGATGATGCTTTAAGAAGCGTTCCCCGGCCCTTTCGGGAGCAGGCGTTCGCTTTGGGGCTTAACCGCACAGAGACCATAGTACAGGTGGTGATCCCCAATGCATGGAAGGGAATCGGGGGGGGTGTTACTGGGAATCAGCCGCGCCATGGGAGAGACCATTGCGGTGATGCTGGTCATCGGGAGCATCGACCGGATTCCAAAACTCTTTTATAATATTTTTTCTCCTGCCCAAACCATTACCTCTAAATTGGGAAGGGAAGCCGCGGAAGCGGTGGGAATGGGGATGCATTGGAATGCGCTGATCGGGTTGGGGTTGATATTATTTATTTTAGTTGCGGTTTTTACCTTTTTTGGGAATTTGGCCTTTGCAACCACGGCTCACCGGATCATTCAGGGGAATAAAGGATGAGGCGTTTCAAAACATTTTTCTTTTCTTTGGTATGTTGTGTTTCAGCTTTTTTTTCTATTTCCTTTTTATTTCTAATTCTCAGCGTAATTGTAATAAAAGGGGGTTCGGCCATTCACTGGGAATTTTTGACGCAGCCCTCAAGATCCATTGGTCAGGAAGGGGGAATTACCTATCAAATCCTTGGAACCCTTTTACTGATTTTCGGGGCGGGTTTGATCAGCCTTCCCGTGGCCTTGGGTGCAGTGATTTACGAGACGGAATATTTAAAGCCCCCTTTTCAAAAAGCGGCCAATATATTGATCTTCTCCTTAAATGGGGTTCCAACCATCTTATTCGGTTTGGTGGGTTTTTTAATTTTCGGTTTATATTTGAGATGGGGAATTTCATGGGCTTCCGGATGTGTCATTTTGGGGGTGATGATCTTACCGACTCTGGTGATCAGTATTAAAGAGGGAATTCAGACCATTCCATTGATCTACCGTGAGGCGGCTTTGGCTTTGGGGATGACGAAAGCCCAGGTCATTCGAAAAGTGGTCATTCCCCAAAGTTTCCATGGTTGGGTGACGGGGTTGTTACTGGGGTTGGGCCGGGCTGCGGGGGAGACCGCTGCCATTTTGTTTACCGCCACGGCTTTTTCAGGGGTGACCCTTCCTCAATCCTTTATTGAACCGGTTTCTACACTGCAAACCCATCTTTTTGTGCTTTCCCAAGAAGGGGTCGGGTCTGTGTCTCTTACCCATGCCTGGGGTACCGCGTTGGTTCTTCTTTTTAATCTGAGTTCTTTGGCGGTCCGGTTTAAACTTACTTGGGAAGGGGAGAGATGAAGGCGGTTTTTCAATTAAAAAATCTTTCACTGTTTTATGGGAAAACCCCTGTATTGGAAGGGGTAAATCTGTCCATTTATGAAAAAAGGGTTTTGTGTGTGATTGGCCCCTCCGGTGCAGGAAAAAGCAGTTTTCTTCGAACTTTAAACCGAATGAATGATCTGATTCCATCCTTTCGTCTTTCGGGATCGGTTTTGTTTGAAGATCATGAAATTTATAAAAACGGAATGGAGGTCAGTCAGGTTCGAAGGAGGGTGGGGATGGTTTTTCAAAAACCATGTATGTTTCCAACTTCCATTCTTGAAAACCTTTTATTCGGAATCAAGCGCCTGGAGCGAAAAGGAAAAAGAGAATTATTGGAAACCGCAGAAGAAACCTTACGGGAGGTTTCCTTATGGGACCATGTGAAGGATCGCCTCCACAAACCCGCCGGAACCCTCTCCCAAGGTCAGCAGCAGCGGCTGGCCATCGGGCGGGCGTTGACCATGGACCCTTCGGTTTTGCTTCTGGATGAGCCGACGGCATCCCTCGACATTCATTCAGCCGAAGCAATCGAAAAACTGGTAAAAGGCCTAAAGGATAAAATGACCGTTGTTTTGGTCACCCATAAATTGGAACAGGTGGAGCGGACGGGGGATGATTTCATTGTGATCGATAATGGAAAAATTCGTGAGGCGGGTTCAACCAGGGAATTGATCAAGGAAACAAATAAAGAAAAAAAAGTTGGGATTCCCCATTGGAGGAGGTTTACCGAAATTAACCTTTTAGGGATGATTGTCGATCAAAGAGGGATTATAGGAAAAGAGGTTCCTTAACTTTTTGGCTTAAACCCTTTGGCTTGATGAGTGGCGATGACCGTTGTGTGAATTCCTCCCCGGATATAGAAATCACCGGAGACTTCCATCCACCTGGGCTGTGTGGCTTTCACCAGGTCATTGAGAATCCGGTTGGTGACCGCTTCGTGGAAGGTTCCTTCATTTCGATAGGACCAAAGATAGATTTTTAAAGATTTCAATTCAACGCAGCGTTTATTGGGAATGTACCGGATTTTGATGGTGGCAAAATCGGGTTGCCCGGTTTTGGGACAAAGACAGGTAAATTCAGGACAATCCATGTGGATTTCATAATCCCTTTCCGGTTGGGGGTTCGGAAAGGTTTCCAGGTTTTTTTGGGGACGGGTAAGCATGGGGTTTAAATTTTAATTTTCTGTTGGATCATAACTTAATGATTTTCTGAAAGCAAGGTCTTGGGATTCGATTGGGTAGGGGTTCGAGGTTAGGTAGGACGAAGGGGTGTAAAAGGAGGATTTCTTTTTCTGGATCATCGAATAGAGTGGCTATTTTTCCCCTTAGAAAGGTTGTTTTAAGAAGAGAATCGGCAAAATCCTTTGTTTTTTCGGGAAAATGGACCGTTGACACCCCTTTTCAACTGTTATAAAATTTTTCATACTAAATGCTAATCTTTCGTAAATGGTGAGGAGGAAAGAATGGGAAAACCGATCAGTGTGAATGGAAAAATATGGGAGCCGGAAGTGTTACAACCCCAAGAATTGGTGATGGTGGATTTTTGGGCAGTGTGGTGCGGCCCATGCCAGATGATTGCTCCAGTGGTTGAAGAGCTTGCCTCAGAATATGAGGGCAAGGTCCGGGTTTGTAAGCTCAATACGGATGAAAATCCGGAAATTGCAGGCCGTTATCAAATAATGGGGATTCCAACCCTGATGTTTTTTTCCGGGGGGCAGCCCGTTGACAAAATTGTAGGGGCCGCTTCCAAAAAACAAATAAAAGATAAAATTGAAGGTCTATTGGCCCAATAAGGGGGTGTTGCTGAAAGGCCCCATTCTATTTCCTCTAAACTTTATTCCTTTCGGTAGAAATCCCCAAAGGTGATTTAATGCTTCGGGAGTTAATGGTTCAGGATTTTGCCATTATTGATAGAGCGCAGTTGTCTTTATCCGATGGGTTAACCGTTTTGACCGGCGAAACCGGAGCGGGGAAATCTATCTTGGTGGATGCCCTTGAGGTTCTTCTCGGGTCAAAAGCTTATCAACAGCTTATTCGAACGGGGTGTGAGGAATGCCGAATTGAGGCGGTATTTGAAATTGATGAGGAACATCCATTACATACCTTTTTGGAGCAATTTGAGATTCCTTGCGAAGATAACCAACTTTTGGTGAGACGGGTTTTGCCCCGGTCGGGGAAAGGGCGTGTTTTTATCAATGATCAAATGGTGACGCTGAGTACCCTTCAAAAAATTGGAGAATTTTTGGTAGACCTTCACGGCCAACATGATCATCAGTCTTTATTACAAGTTAAAAACCATCTGAGTTATTTGGATACATTTGATGGACTGATATCCGAAAAAAAAGATTTTGAAGAAGCTTATACCCGATTCAAGAAAGCAGACGGCAGTTTGCATGATTTAAAGAACAAAGCGGAACATCTTTCCAAGCAAAAAGAGGAAATGGTTGAGATGATTCGAAAAATAGAAGAAACCAATCCTGGGGTTGATGAAGAGGAGTCTCTCCTTAGAGAGCGAGAGATCTTAAAACACTCCCAGCAGCTTTCCCAATGGGCCAATGAAGCCTATGGTTTTTTGGCGTCTGATGAATCCGCTATCCATCAAACCCGAAAAGCCCTGAGCCATATCGACCATATTCAACAAATTGACTGCAAATTTAAGGAGGTCAAGGAATGCGCTGAGACCGCCCTCGCTCATTTAGAAGAAGTATCCCAGCAACTCCGGAATTATAAGGAGGAGATAGAGTTTGAACCTCACCGGCTAGATCATATTGAAGAGAGACTATTTCAGTTGCAAGGATTGAAGCGAAAATTTGAAGGAAGTATCGAAGATATTTTGAAGAAGAAGGAAAAAACGCAGGAAGAGCTCTCGTCCTTTGAAAATATTGATAAGGAAATTTCTTCTCTTCAGGAGTCCTTTGATCATCATCTGGAAAATTCAGTAAAGGCCGCTAAATCGTTGTCTCGTGCAAGGGCTAAAAAAGCGCAATTGCTTGAGAAGCATATGGAAAAAGAACTGGATTCTCTTCGAATGGAAAAATGTCGCTTTAAGGTTTCGATTCGGCCACTGCCCCAGGAAAAACACTCTTTTTTAGACCCTTCGGGTATGGATCAGGTTGAGTTTCTTATTTCCAGTAACGCCGGAGAGGATTTAAAACCGTTGTCCCAAGTTGCCTCAGGAGGAGAGCTTTCCCGGTTGATGTTGGCTTTGAGGCTTCCCCGGGGTAAAAAGGAATTTACCCGAACTTTGATTTTTGATGAAGTGGATGCAGGGTTGGGAGGTGCAGTCGCGGAGGTTGTTGGGGAGAAGTTAAGAAAATTGTCCCAAAATTTTCAGGTGCTTTGTATAACTCATCTTCCTCAAATTGCCAGTCAAGCGGATGCCCATTATGTTATTTTTAAAGGTCAGCACCAAAACAGGACCCTTACTCATACGAGACGTTTGAGTAAAGACCAGCGTGTAAAAGAAATTGCGAGGATGTTAGGGGGGAAGAAAATAACACCCACCACGTTGCAACATGCAAAAGAGATGTTGGGAAGTACGCACCCCGGGTCCTTGGGCTAGCATAGCCCCCACGGGAAAGATGGGTTTATTTAAAGTTTAAGAGGTTGATTCGTTTAGGTTCAAGGGGAGAAGCTTGTCTTTTTCCTCCCGGATTATGCTCAGAAAAGTCTGAACGATATCGGGATCAAATTGCGTTCCGCTACAGGTTTCCAATTCTAATTGAATAGCTCCTATAGGCATTCCCGTTCTGTACGGTTGATCATTGACCATGGAGTCAAAAGCATCGGCAACGGTAAGAATCCGCGCTAAAAGAGGTATTTTTTGTTGTTTAAGACCATCGGGGTATCCCAGACCATCAAATCGTTCGTGGTGATGACGAATGACCTCTAGGACCTCAGGGGGGATTCCGATCGGGGAAACTAAATCTACCCCGATGATAGGGTGTTTCCGGGTCACTTCCCTTTCTTCTTCTGTAAATTTCTCTTCTTTCAATATGATTTTGTTATCGATTCCAATTTTTCCAATATCGTGGATATAGGCTCCCATTTGTAGAATTTCCTTTTGTTTTTGGGAAAGGTTCAATTCTTGTGCGACGAGCAAGGCATAATGGGAAACCCGGGTGGAATGGCCTTTGGAATAAAGGTCTTTGCTTTCAAACAATTCAGCCAATGTTTTTGCAAACTCCAGATTTCCAATGGTTGCCTCTTCCTTCAAATCGGGTTTATTTTTATCAAGAATTCTTTTCACCTCTTCCAGAAATGAGTATTTCTCGGATAAGTTATTTCTTACTTCGTTAAGATTTGTTTCCAAACCTACCAAATTTCCAAGGTCTTGTAGGAAACCTTTAAGTTGATCATAAAGTCTCTTTTTCTCTAATGTTCTATTAATGATGGAGACGATTTCAGAAACGTTAAAAGGTTTTAAAAGATAATCAGAGGCTCCAAAACGGATCCCTTCCACCGCACTTTTTAAGCTTCCAAATCCTGTAATAATGACTACCTCTACATCTCCGCTCAATTTTTTAATTTCTCGGAGGACCTCGGTTCCATGAAGGTCAGGCATCTTTAAATCCAAAGTGACTAAATCGATCTCTTCCTTTTCTACGATTTGAAGAGCTTTTCCTCCCGTTTCCGCGGTATATATACCATAAAAAGGTTTTAAAATCATTTTTAAGGATTCTCTTGGACCCGCTTCATCATCCACAATTAGAATATTAGGTTTTGTTTGCATGTTTAACCTTTCTTACTTGAATATGAGGGTTGAAAAACAATTTGGTCTGGGTCAGAGGTTTCCATAAAGTATTTTGAAACGCCCTATCCTTGATTTAAATTGAATGACTTAATGGTTGAATGGTTTATTCCAAACCGCCAACAAGAAGTTTTTCCTAATGGTTAGGGGGGAAAGAGTGCAAATCTTATTCCATTAAAAATAAAAGGGAAAATTTAAAAAGGGTCCTCTAAAGTGCCTAACCGCTTAGGAAAAATCGGTTTCGTTCAAAATGGTGAACTAGGAAAAAATTTACCAAAGTACAATTTTGATCCATACATTTGAGGGAGTTAGAAATATATTCAGAATCTATTGAAAAAAGAGTGGTTTTTAATACGTTCCCTTTTGAACATTATAAAAACTCAAAATAACCAATATCTTCCATGAAAAAGTTTAAAAAGGCTAAATATTTATTGGGGAAATTTAATTTCTAAAAAGAAAAAGGAAGGAAGGGAACGAGGAAAAGTATAAAAGAAAGCAAAGGAAGGGGCTTTAACCCATTAATTGAGATCGCTGAGGTTTGACTCAGGGTTCTGGCTGTCGGGGGGAGTTATACCCAGAGTATCCATTTTGTATTTTAATATTCTCCTGCTAATTCCCAACAGGTTTGCTGCGTGGGTTTGAACAAAGTTTGTTTTCCTTAGTGCACTGAGGAGAATATCTTTCTCAAATTCTAGAAGCGCATTCTCAAAAGAAATGTTGCCAGAAAGTGTTTCTTCGCGGAGGGAATTCGTCCGGATTTGTCGATTCAGTTTATCCGGGAGATTTTCAGGGGTAATGAGCTCTTCTGGGGTCAAGGTGACCACTTGTTCAATAATATTTTCCAATTCACGAACATTTCCAGGCCATGGATGCTTCAAAAGGAGGTCCATTGCCGAGTCCGAAAAACGTTTGGGTTTTTTATTTTCTTCTTCCGCTTTCTTATTTAGAAAGTGTTGAATAAGAGGGGGGAGATCTTCTTTCCTTTTCCGTAAAGGGGGAAGAAATAGCGAAACAACGTTTACCCGGTAATAAAGGTCTTCCCTAAATAATTTTTCTTTGACCGCATTTTCCAGGTTTTTGTTGGTTGCGGCAATTAAACGAACATCGACTTTAACTGTTTGGGTTCCTCCCAAACGGAGAAATTCTTTTTCTTGAATTACCCTTAATAGCTTGGCCTGTGTGGCCGGGCTTAAATCCGCAATTTCATCTAGGAAAAGAGTTCCCGAATTGGCCATTTCAAAATGACCCAACCTTCGAACCCTTGCGTCGGTAAAGGCCCCTCGCTCATGGCCAAATAGCTCACTTTCGATCAGGGTTTCAGGGATGGCCGCACAGTTTATTGCGATGAAAGGTTTGTGCCTTCGGGAGCTATTATAATGGAGTGCTTTGGCAATCAGTTCTTTTCCCGTTCCACTTTCCCCGGTAATGAGAACGGTTGTCCTGGTATCAGCAATTTGTTCAATTTTTGAACACACTTCTTTCATGGGGGGGCTTTTTCCCACCAAAATATTTCCGAATCCAAATTTCTTTTTGACTTCCCACCGAAGGGTTTTTACTTCCCGCTCAAGGTCCTGCTTTTCTAAAGCCCTTTTGATTAGAATCGAAATTTCTTCCACATCGAAGGGTTTTGTAATGTAGTCGGTTGCCCCCAGCTTCATGGCCTCAACGGCTGTTTTTACTGTTTTGGTTGCTGTAAGCATAATAACGGGAAGAATAGGGTCAATCTCACGAATCTTCTTAAGAACCTGAATCCCATCCATCTTTGGCATAAGGATATCCAGAATAATAAGGTGGGGATGTTCCTTTTCAAAACACTGAACTGCTTCTTCCCCCTCAGAGGCAAAAAGAATTTGATATTCATTTTTTAAAATAAGTTTTATTGATTCTCGTACACTATATTCGTCATCAACAACTAGGAGCCTATGCATGGTTTATTCTCCAAAGGGGTTTAGGGAGACCCTCGCCGATCTCCGAAAGAAATGGGAAGCCATTTAATGCGCCTTTCGGAATTTCTGCGATCTTTAAACGCTAATGGGAATGAGTGTTGACGGCGATCACACATGGGTTCCTGGGAGTGTGAAAAAAACCTTTCCGTGGTTTCCTTCAGAGAGGGATAGAAAATAACCTTAAAAACAGAACGGGTGCCGATGGTATCTTCTTTGATTTGACCGTTTAGGCTTTCGATAAACCATTGGGCCAAAATCAGGTCTAACCCCTTTAATGGCCCAGATACGGAATTTTTTGGGGGGAAAAGTATTGTAATCACTAATCCTCCAGGAGGGGATTCAGAAAGTAATGGTTCCGTCTGGATTTCAATATCGTGGAGCCCCCCCAGGTTTTCCTTAATGGCATTGAATAGAAGTTTAAAGGTATAAGAGGCTTTTGATTCATCAATCAAAAACGGGGAAAGCGTCTGTAATGGAGGGGATATCTTCATTTTTCCCTGCCCCTCTTGGTTAACGGCCTTAACCTGGTTCTCCAAAATTTGAAGTAAATTGGAATGGGGTGTTAACGTGTCTAGGTGTTCAGAAAATTCGATTAGAGATTCCACGGTTTGATCAATTTTTCCGATTTCATTTTTGACGATTGGATAAAATTCTTCTCTAAAACCTTGATCATTAAAGTTATCTTTCAAAAGCTCGGTAAAGGTTTTGATGGCAACCAGAGGGTTTTTGATTTTGTGGGCTATTTCCAGGGTGAAGAAATTGATTAAACGGGTCGGGTCCGAAAATTTGAAAAAGAGTTGTTTTTCAGAGGTAGTGAAATTATCCTGGAATTGCAATTTATGGTTAGAAAATTTTGGGATTTCGATAGGGGGTATCATTTCCCTCTTTTCCTGTTTTAAAAAAGTTGGGAAAAGGGGTTCATCCGCAATGTTTTGAAAAGAAATTTCTTCAACCTCATTGGGGAGAGAGTTTTGAAAAAAGTTTTCTGAAATTTCAGATGGAAAAATGTGTTTTCCATAAGGGGGAAGAGGTTCCGTAAATGAAAACAGTTTCTGTTTCCAATCTTTTATTCCGATCCTTTTGGCAAGATCTTGAATTAGTTTTATTTGATCCATAGAGGTTGAAATTTGATTTATAATGCCCCCCTGTTGATATTCCTTGAAGGGTCCCTCCAACGGTAGGTCGGAAAAAAAGTATATGAAAATATCGGGGTGTTGATCGATTAAATGGATGATTAAATCTAAGGAATCGTGAGAAGGGGGCTGGTCCCCAAGTTTACATATGACCGCAATTTGAAAGGTGTGTGCTTGAATTAAAGTTTGGGCCTCGCGGGCAGTCCCTGCCTCAAAAACTGCCCCATCGGCAGATAGAATTTTACGGGTTAGGAAAGAGAATTCTGGGTCAGGGTAAACGAACAAAAGGTTAAGGGGTTGGGAAAGGGGGGCAGTTTTAAAAACCTGTAAGCTCTCCTGAAGTGCAGACACAGGAATCAAGACTCCTTCTAGTTCTAAAAAAAAAATACTATAACTGCATTGGTGGTTTTGCTTTTCGATGAAGGAGAGGATTGACCGGAAGGTTTATGATAAAGGAAGTTCCTTTTCCCATTTCGCTTTTAACTTCAATAGAACCACCGTGTTCTTGAATGATTTGATGGACAATGGCCAACCCTAATCCAGTCCCCTCTCTGTCTTTACTGTCATGCTTGGTTGTATAAAAAGGATCAAAAATATGTTCTAATGAGTCTTCAGGGATCCCAGGCCCGGTATCCTTTACTTCGATTTGGACCCAATCGGACCCGTTTTTTTGAGTGGTGTGGGTTTTTACTTGGATCGTTCCCCCCTCTTTGCCCATCGCATCCATTGCATTAATGAATAGGTTTAAAAGAACCTGTTTCATTTGTTGGCGGTCCAAAATTATCCTAGGTACCTCTAAAGAAAGATCTTCCTGGATTCGGATATCCATTTTTTCTGTTTCCATCCCAATGAAAAATAAAGAAGAATGAATGATTTCGTTTAAGTCTTCTTCAGAAAATTTAGGTTCAGATGAACGGGCATAATCCAAAATTTCCTGAACCAAACGTGAAATCCTGTTGACATCCTCAAGGGCAATTTTACTAAAATTTTCAAGGAATTCTCGATCATCTTTTCTTTCCGGAGCAATGGTAATAAATGTATTAATAGAGGTCAAGGGGTTTCGTATTTCATGGGCCATTCCTGCTGCAAAGGTTCCAATGGCAGTGAGACGATTGGTCCGGGCCATTTTCTTCATAGTCTCCAGTTTTTCAGCATATAATCTATTTCGCTCTTTTACAAGGTGAAATTTTTCTAACCCCTGTTTCAGAGCCGCCCTTACCTCTTCCTCTTCATAAGGTTTGGTTAAATAGCGATAAATGTTTCCTGAGTTGATTGCTTCAATTACGGTGTCCATATCTGAGTAAGCAGTGAGAAGGATTCGAACGATATCAGGTTTTCTTTCTTTTATGTGCTTTAGGAGTTCAACACCGCTCATTCCCGGCATCCGTTGATCGGTTACAACCAATGCAACTTCCTCTTTTTCAATTAAATCTAAGGCTTTTTCCCCATTCCCGGTTGTGCTAATGTTAAATTCCTTTTTAAATTGCCCTTTAAAGGTAATTTGTGCAAATTCTTCATCATCCACAAAAAGAATTTGGTATTCTTTATAATTAATTTCCGCGGCCATGGATCTCATTTCCTGGGGAAGGATTCAACTGAATAGAGGCGGACGTAAGAGAGGGGGAGTCTTCCTTTACATTTTGTTTTATCGGCAGCAAGATTTTAAACTCACTTCCCTTTCCCTCTTCGCTTTGGACCTCTAGGGTTCCATTGTGATTTAATATGATCCGGTGACTGACAGAAAGTCCTAAACCTGTGCCCACGCCGACCTCCTTAGTTGTGAAAAAGGGTTCAAAGATGTGGGAGAGAACCTCCTTTTTCATTCCTGTACCCGAATCCCGGATGCAAATTAAAATTTCCTGGTCGGTTTTTTCCGTTTTAATTGAAATCTCTCCTTTTTTCTCTCCTTTTTTCTGAATGGCGTGTATGGCATTTTGGAGCAAGTTCATGAAAACTTGATTGAGCTGACTGGGGATGGTTTCAACCATTCCAATATCTCCATACTGTTTTTCCACTTGGATCCCTTGTCCAAGTTCATGTTTTAAAAGGTTCAAAGTGGAGTCCAGGCCAGCATGGAGATCGTTTATTTTAAAGTGAATTTGGTCTTTTTGCAAAAAGTTTTTTAGGTCCTTGATTATGGCTTCTGTTCTCTCCAGACCACTTTTGATAATTCCCATGGAGTTTTTAATATCCCCAAGGGTTTCCTCAGAAACCGGTTCTTCTTTACCTGTATTGAGATGTTCGTTTATGTCATCCAGCGATCTTTTCAGGTTATTAAGGCTTCCTTTTGCGAAACTCACGGGATTATTGACTTCATGGGCAATTCCAGCAACCAGTAATCCTAAAGCCGCCATTTTTTCCGAATGGACCAACTGACTCTGTGTTTCGGTCAATGCATGTAAGGTCGCTTCCAATTCCTCGCTTCTTAACTGAATCTCTTTTTCCAACCTCCGTTGATTTAAAAGAGATTTCACCTTGGCCTTGAGTTCTTGTGCATTAAAGGGTTTGGTTAAGTAATCATCTGCTCCATGTTCCAGTCCTTCAATTTTCATTGAAAGATCCGCCTTGGCTGTTAGTAAAATAATTGGGATATGTTTTGTCCTGATATTCCCTTTGATTTCTTTGCACAATTCATAACCATTTTTTTTGGGCATCATCACATCGGAAATGATGAGATCCGGGACATGCTGGAACCCCAAAGATAGGCCTTCTTCTCCATTGGTCGCCTTTAGGAGGTTGAATTCCTCGTGGAGGTGAAAACCGATAAAGTTGATCATATCTGGATTATCTTCCACAAGGAGAATCGTTAACTGATCAGAATTCGGCTTTTTATGGGACAGGGGATCCGGGGTATTTTCTTCAATAAGAAGGCCTGCCCCACTATATTCTGCGGCTGTATGAATATGTTTGGTCCAATCCTGATCCCGGTTTTCTGGGAGTACCGGTTTTTGGATTTTTCGCCGATCCTCGTGAACGACTCCCCCCTCTCCCGTAAGATCAAGCTTTAAGGGGAGGGTAAAGGTCATTGTGGTTCCGTTTCCCAATTCACTGGTGGGCCATATTCGACCTTGATGGAGTTCCACAATTTCCTTGGCCAGGGCCAGCCCTACGCCGGTTCCCTCGAAACGGCGTGTGGAAGAGGAATCGATTTGGGAGAAACGGGAAAAAAGTTTGTGCATGTCTTCTTCGGCAATTCCGATGCCCGTGTCTTGAATATCGATTACCACTTCTTCCTTATTATTACGGTTGGGTTCACATCGAACGGTTACGTTTCCCCCTGATTCAGTAAACTTTAATGCGTTAAACAATAGATTCAAGATGACTTTTTCGATCTTATCCCGATCAAAATAAAAAGCTGGAACTGAATTTCCCTCTAAGAAAGTTAGATGAATTTTCTTTTTTTCCGCCATTGGGGAAACCGATGCCACAATACCTTTTATAAATTCCACAATGTTTCCTTGGTTGTAATAAAGCTCCATTTTCCCTGCGTCAATTTTTGCAAGATCCAACAGGTTATTAATGAGTTTAAGGAGCCTCAAAGCGTTATTGTACATGATTTGGATTTGTTTGTTCTGTTGGAAATTGATTTCCCCGAGTTCTCCCTTTAGAATGGATTCGAGAGGAGCCAATATTAAGGTAAGAGGAGTCCTTAATTCATGGGAAACATTGGAGAAGAACTTGGATTTCACTTCATCTAGTTCTTTCAGTTTGGAATAGGCCTGTTCTAAATTTGATTTTGTTTCTTCTAATCTCAAATTAATCATTTTTAATTCAAACCGGGATTTAAATTCCCTTAACCGTAGGGTAGAACTAAAGTAACTGCTGGCAAGTGCAATTACAATGGTTTCAAGAATAAAAACATTATTGTTTGCAAAAATAGCGAAATTGTTAATGACATCGAATAAAAGAATTGGAACAATGTAATAACTATAGATTAAAGTACAGGCAATTGCAGTTTCCAAGAGCCCCCAAGGAAAAATTAAACCAATTGCTAGAATAATTAAATTTAAGCCAGCGTAGTAAGGGGTTTCGTGTCCAAGATAACGGATCATTAGAGCAATGGATATTCCCACAACACTGGTTAGTATTATTCCCAGAATAGTTGAATATTTCTTTGAGGTATTCCAAAACGTTGTTAGAAATATCAAGAGAGCTATAAAACTACAAATTATCCGAATATAAAGGAATTTAGTAAAGAATTCTGGGTTGGTTAAATAATCTAAAACCGAGGAAAGAGGGACCAGAGTAAAGGATAAAATACACCCAAGCCTTAAACGTTCCAAGCTAAGGTCACGAATAAATGATTGGTATTCCTTTTGGATTCCTTCAGGAATATTCATTTTTCCAAGATTAAAAAATGGTTTATTCCGGTTTTTTCAGATTCACAATAAACTTTCCTAGCGGAAGAAATCCCTTTGGAGAAGGAGAGGAGTTGTTCCTGTGTGCGGTGAAAGAGATACCATTCTGAAACATATTCCATGTAACATTTAAATTCATTTGAAACCCCAAAATTTCCTATAATTAATGAGCCTTTAGGTGCAATAAAATTAAAAAGAACCTCAATAAGTTTGGTAGCCGTATGGTCAGATAAATATTCGAAAAGTCCGGCGCTGTAAATGAGGTCTTGGTTAGGTAGAGGGGAAGTTTTTCTCGATTCTTGTATCAGTTTTTTTACGGATTTATTTATCAGGTTAAATTTTGCACAATTTCCAAAAAAAGTTTTGAAATCAAAAATCTTTTCATGAGAAAAATAAAGCGCCTCAGGCTCCACATCGATTAAAGAGAATTCACATTTTTGGCTTATTGAACTTTTTGCCAGAAATTCGGAAATTTCATTAACAGGACCACAGGCTATACTTGCTATACGGGCAACCCCTGCTTTTTTAGATTTTAAGATTCTTTTCGCAGTTCTTTCAATTTTTGAAACCAAATATGGAATTCTGTTTTGGCTTGCTTGAGCAGCCGCTATATGCTTGGAAGAATATCGGTTGATTAATTTTGCAAATAGGCTGTTGCCTTCATCTCCATCCCGGTAAACCATATCCATCATTTGATAATCGCCAGGGTAACCCAAAGGTTTGATATATGCTCGTTTAACAAAAGGGGAGAGAAGAAAGAGATGGTGTAACTGTTTTTGAAAATATTCTTTATGGCATTCATGTTCCTGTTCATCAAACTCTTTAGTGTTTTTATTAAGGTTAACCAAAATTTCATCCATTTTTTCAAATGCTTGACTCCCAACAATATTTAAAAAGGATTTTTCTGCCATTTTCTGGGTGCTTTCGTTTTCTTCCTTAAAAAAAATTTCATTTTGGTCTAATGTTTTTTTGATACCCTCCAAAAAGTACCTCAGATCTGCGACATTTGCTTTAAAATTGTGATCAATTTTTTCAAAATTTCTTAAAAAATTAATTTCTTCTATATTTTTTACTTTTAATTCATTCATTTTTTTTATTGAAAAAATAAGGCCAACATCCAAGGGTTTATCCAAAAGCATTACACTTAAAATGCTCGCGATTTTATTTTCCTCAAGGTGAATGATTTTTGCTTTCCCTGAAAAAACTTCTTCTTTTTGGACAAGAAGAATAATGTTTTCAAATATGAACCCTTTTTTAAATTTAAAATCTTCTTTTTTAAATTGAAAACTTAAACCGTACCTTGAAAAATTGCTAACAATCCCTTTTTTGTATTGGCGGTTTTTTAATTTGAATTCGACTTCAAAGATAATTCCAGGGAAATCTTCTTTTGAAAACCTTAAGGGCCGGAATGTGGTATCAATTACATTTTTCCCTAAAATTGTTCTCCCTTTTTTATTTCGGTCTAAAAAATTAATTCCTACCTTGTATTCGGTAGAAGTGGGGAGATGACTGTTGGTAATATGAGCAACTTCTGCGTTTGTTTTTATTTTTTCTTTTCCATAATTTATTGTAATTTTTTGAAGTGGAGTCCCGGGCAGAAAAAAGCCTTCCTGGTGGGCCATTCGAAATGATAAACCTGAAAAACTTAAATCCAGGACCTCTTTTACGAGCTTTGTATTCTTTGGGAAGGGAACGTCGATTTCAATGAATGTTTTTTGGTTAGGCCCCACTAATAAACGTGGGGTTTCTCTCCTTTCTTTTATTATCGAAATGGGTTCTTTTTGGTTTTCCATTTCCCCCCTTATTAGAATAAAAACCTAATTTTTCTAAAATTTAACTTTTTTTTTAAAAAAAAATTTTTTAATTAAACTAAACTGAAATGTGATCTACTAAATTAAAAAAGCCGTGGGATTTCCATGGGTCATCAGGACAATATTTAAAACTTTTTCTAATTTGGTCCTTTTAAAAGAAAAGGTTGGGTAAAAGGTCACTCATCTCCTTTTGGAAAATAAAAAGGGTTTTAATTTTCCTTCAGGTTTTTTCCCCTGGGAGTGTTTTCAAGAGGAAAGTTTATAATAAAAACAAAGATTTGTCAATATTAGGGGTGTGGAGGAAATGCGGAAAAAGCTAAATTATTTGTGGTGGGTTAGTTCTCTTAGAACATTTTCTAAGCGATTGAGTTCTTCTCCATATTCCGCCCAATTTCCTTCTTTTTGGAAAGTTTGGGCCTTTTGAAAATGGTCTACCGCCAGTTGGATTAACTCCTTGATCGTTGAATCCGTTTCAGGTGAGGTCTGAGGTTGATCCGAAGGGCCTGAACCGATTCTTTCGGTAGTTTCACCCCCGAAAATATTGCTTAAGGAGGCTTCAAGGTTTTTCTCCATGGTAAGCTGGTTGCCATAACCAACAATAACACGCCTTAATTCCGGGAGCTGTCCCGCTTCTGCTGCTAGATAGAGGGGTTGAATATAAAGAAGGGATTCCTCAATGGGAATGACCAGTAAGCTTCCCCGAATAACCTGGGAGCCTCTTTGGCTCCAGAGGGTTAATTGTTGGGAAATATAAGAGTCCTGGTCAATTCGGGCTTCAATTTGGCGGGGACCGAAAATAAGTTTTTGTTTTGGAAATAGATACACAATCAACTTTCCATAATGGGGCCCATCCGAGCGTGCTGCCAGCCAAGCGGACATATTGTCTCGCCGGGCTGGGGTATACGGAATCATTAAAATAAACTCTTCTTTGTCTTCTTTGGGAAGTTTCATGATGGTGTAGTAGGAATCAATATCCTTTTCCCCTTTTTTGGGAATAAACCAAAGATCTTCCTTGTTATAGAATATTTGTGGGTCCTGCATATGGTAAGTGGCAAACATATTGGCCTGAAGTTTAAACATGTCTTGAGGATAGCGGATGTGTGATTTTAAATCCGGTGGCATTTCTTCCATGGGTTTGAATAATACTGGAAAGATTTTTGAGAAACTATTGACAATCGGGTCTTCAGGATCACTGATATAAAAAGAGGTCGTCCCCTGATAAGCATCGATCACCACTTTGACTGAATTTCGAATGTAATTTTCCCCGTTCCGGAGGGCGGGTTGAGAATAAGGAATTTGAGCGGTTGTTGTATAACCGTCCATGATCCAATAAAGGTTTCCTTCATCAGAGATCACCAAATAGGGGTCTTGATCATAAATGAAAAAAGGGGCAATCATGTTTACTCTTTCCCGAATGGTTCGGTAAAACATGATTTTGCTTTCAGAGGTAATATCATTGGAGAGAAGAATTTTAATGGTTTTAAATTTAATAGAAAAAAGAAGTTTTCTGAGGAGGGATGAAATCGGAACACCTCCCTCTCCCACGTAGTTAGAATATTGGTTTTTGTCTCCAATGGGGTAATCAAACTCCAATGCCTTGGTTTTTACAAAAACATAATCATTTGTAATTTCCCCATAGTAGATCTGCGGTCGTTTAATCATGATATTCGAGTCAGAGGAAGGGGGAATATCTTTAATGATGAATTCCGGAAGCCCTTCAGGAGATATGCGGTTCACGGGACCCATGGTGGCCCCAAAGCCATGGGTGTAGGTCAGGTGTTCGTTAATCCAGTTTTCTCCACCCGGGAGATTGCGATAGGATAATTCCCTGGGAGAGAGCATTACCTGGCGGTATTCCCCGTTGATCATGTAACGGTCATTATCCACATCCACAAAGTCATAGTAGGGGCGGATTTGTTGGAGTTGTCGGTAGGTATCCAAGAGAGGACCATGGTCCCAAAGTCGAATATTTTTTATGGTGAGATCATTTCGGATCAAAGAGTTTTTTGTTAGATTTTCTTCGGCAGGGAATTCTTTTTCCTCAATTTTATTCAGGCCGTAAGCAAAACGCGTTTGGCTGATATTTTGGTTAATATAAGGAGTTTCCTTGACAATTTCATTGGGGGCAACTCTTAACCGGTGGAGAAGGTCTGGAAAAATAGAGGCACCCGCGATGGAAATAATCAGGACCGATCCAATGGCCCCTAAGGGAAGGAGCCACCCTTCTCGAAAGGCACTGGTAAGGAGAATAGCGCCGGCCAAAAGAGAAACCCAAACCAAAACCTTTAGAACCGGAAGGAGCGCATTGACATCGGCATAGACCGCTCCAAATACCACTCCCCGTTGGGAAAAGAGAAGCTGATAGGTCTCTAAATGGTAACCCCAACCTTTTAAAAAAAGAATCAAAGTCCCAAGTGTAAAAAGGTGAACACGGGCATCTCGAAGAAGGGAAACCCCTTGTGGAAGAATTTGGATTCCTTGGTTTAATGTGAGAATAATCGCCGTCAAAATGGTAACCAGGAAGAGATTGGATAGAATCCAGCTTTGAATATGGACCAAAAAGGGAAATTGAAATACGTAATACCCAAAGTCGTTTTGAAATAAAGAATCAGTAAGGCCAAAGGGAACAGAATGGGTTGCGAGTAAAAAACTTTTCCATTGGGTGGACTCTCTGATTCCAATGAGAAGTGAAATTAAAACCGAAACAGAAAAAACGATTTTGTTCAAATGAGGGCGTAAAATGGGGGCCAGAGGAACCGAAAATTGGGTCTCTAAGAAAACCCAAAGTTGGTTTTGGCGACGATTAATTGCCCAGTAAAGGTTTGGGAATAGAATCAGAAAGAAACCGATGCCAAAAAATAATCCCACTTGAATTTTTGTAAAAAGCGTGGTTTTAAAAACTTCTTCATATTGAATTTCCTGAAACCAGAGCCAATCAACGTACAGGCGAAGGAGGTCTCCTCCAGAAATTAGAATTAGGAGGAAGAGAATAAGGAATACAATGAGTTTGCGGGGAAAGGGAATCATTGGTTTTTTTAGGATGAGTTCTTCTGACATTGGAGGAGCACCAGCGTAATATTATCTGCTCCCCCATTTTTATTTGCCAATTGGATCAACCCAGAGCAGGAGGTTTCAAGGTTTTGGTCCCCGGAAGAAATCTCCCCCTGGAGATCTTCATCGTTCACCATATTACTTAAACCATCAGAGCAAAGAAGGAAAATATCATCTTCTTCCAGGGGAAGAGATACCTGATCGACCTTTAAAGGTTCACTGGTTCCCAAAGCCCGGGTAATGACATGCTTTAAAGGGTTTTTTTGTGCTTCTTCAGGGGTCAGAAGGCCTTTTCGAATATAGTCTCCAACCAGGGAGTGATCTTCAGTGAGTTGTTTGAGGGTTGATTTTCTGAATAAATAAACCCGACTGTCCCCTGCATAGCCGATATGGGCAGTCTCTCCAGAAATTAAAAGGACCACAATGGTGGTGCCCATTCCTGTTAATGCAGGATCTTTCTTTGCGGTCTCTAAAATACGGGCATTGGCGTTTAGAATGGCTTGATTTAAAAGTTGGGTGGGTTCCCCCGGAGGATTTTGAAGGATGGTCTGATAGACCGATTCAACCGCGAGGCGGCTGGCCACCTCTCCTGCGGCGTGCCCCCCCATGCCATCAGCGACCACGGCAAGGTTTAGGTCTTCAAAGATTCCATACGCATCTTCATTGGACTTTCGATGTTTTCCCTGATCGGTTCCGCCTACGATTCGTATTTTCATTTCCTCCCCACCGCCGGGATTCTATCTGATCGTTATATTTGAGTCAAGGAAATTTGAATTGCTCCATTTGAATAAAATTCAGAATGTTTCTTGGAGTTGAGGGGGGTGCCCGATTTCATGGTATACTACAGCTGTTAGAAAAAGGGATTTGGACAAAATTGGTAAGAATAGGGATGGAAAGGAAAACCCTGCAGAATCCTTTTTGGAACTCGAGTAGGTATAATTTTTTAAATCTTGCTATTAACCCTCATCTTTGATAGCTTAGCGAAAATTTTTTTGGAAAAGGGCATGACCTTGGAGGCCCATTGAAAAATAAAGCAATTTCCGTTTTTTGTATTCTGTTTTTGGGGGGGTGCAGTTGGTTTTCATCTAAAGCAGAAGAGCCCTATCTCCCTAATCTTGAAATTGATGAAAAGATCCTTGAGGCCACCGAAGGATCTTTAGAAAAAAGTTATGATCCCCTAACACTGCTTAAGCGGTCCGAAGCCTACTACAGGGACAAAAGTTATATTGAAGCCTCAGGGGAATATCAGCGGTTTCTAGATCTCCACCCCCTCCATCGTTTTGCGGGATATGCTCATTTTAAATTAGGAATGAGTTATTTTCACCAAATTCGGTCCATTGATCAAGACCAGGAGCCGTTGCAAAAGGCTCTCCATGCTTTTCAAAACCTTCTGGCAAAATATCCGGATTCTCCATACACCACCCTTGCCAAGGAAAAAATCAATTTTTGCCGTGAACGGTTAGCCGCCTATCAATTTTATGTTGGCCGTTTTTATTATAAAAAAAATTCATACCCGGCTGCCGTTTCCCGCTTTCAAGGAATTCTCAAGGATTTTAAAGATACCCCAACCATCACTGGTGCTCTTTATTATTTAGGTCGGTCCTATCAATTAAGCGGGATTCCCGAAAAAGCCACTTTGACTTTCCAAGAACTCATTACGGAATACCCCAAAAGCCCCTATCATGAAAAAGCCGTAAAATATTTAAAATCCCTTAATACCCAGGAAGATTTGGCCGAGCATTACGTGGAAACGGAATTTGAGGATTAGATATCTCTCGGAAAGGAGAAAAAAATAAAGAGGGACCTATGGAATTTTTGGGTGTCTTTTCTCCGATCTTTCATTTAAGAGGGCTTTTTCCTTTGGAGAGATTTTAAAGTAATTCCCATAAAAATCTTCCCAAAGGGAAAGGGAAGCGGTTTAGTAAATGATTTTGGCTGGCCTGACAGGTGGGATTGCTAGTGGAAAGAGTGTGGTTTCGGGCCTTTTCCGGGATAGAGGGGCTTATATTATCGATGCGGATCGAATTGCCCATGAAGTGATTTCTCCCTCTAGCCCTCCATGGGGGAAAATTGTAGAGGCCTTTGGAAAAGAGATTCTCCTGCCTGATAAGTCTATTGACCGAAAAAAACTGGGAAGAATTGTCTTTGATGATCCGGAAAAACGAGAGGAGCTCAATGCCATTGTTCACCCTCGGGTTTTTGCAGAAGAAGAAAGGCAAAGAAAAGCGATCGTTGATCGTGATCCCCAAGCGGTTATTATCTTTGATGTTCCTTTGCTTATTGAAACCCGAAGTTTTGAACTAATGGATAAGGTTATTTTGGTTTATGTCAATCGGGCACTACAACTCAAGCGATTGGTGGAACGGGACAATCTGACCCGGGATGAGGCTAAAAAGCGGGTGGATTCCCAAATTCCCCTAAAGGAAAAAAGACAATATGCAGATTATATAATTGATGGTGGGGAACCCATTGATCAGATCAGAGAAAGGGTCGAAGAAATTTTTTTGGAATTGTCTGGGTTGGCGTAATTCATTTTTTGTCTTTTTCTCGATCTTTTATTTTTTTAATATAAGAAAAGCCTGACATTGGGAATAGGAGGTGGGATTAGGGGGGAGGAGAAACGCTCATTGCCTTGACTTTTTATTGGGTTCGCTTGTAAAATGTACTTACCTTTAATTGTCCAACCCCCGGAACTGTCCAATCTTCAAGACACCTTGCGACTCCCAGATTTGACCTGTTTTTATTAATCTGGGATCAAACGTGGCCAAAACAACTGTCACAAGGAGGTTTGGTTTTTACAAGGTGTGGGTTTTCGTAAATAGCTGATGGCTTTAATAATGAGGGGTGAAGTCTTGGGCATGGGGAGAAACGGATTTCGAGAATCACTGAAAGAGAATATATTTTTTAAGTATCTCTTTTTTAGCCGATGGGGACCTTCAAAAGGGTGTTATTAGGATGAGTGAGCAAGCCAGAGTTCGTAAAGCTGTTTTCCCCGTCGCGGGGTTGGGAACACGGTTCCTCCCCGCAACCAAGGCTTCTCCCAAGGAAATGCTACCATTGGTAGATAAACCTTTGGTGCAATATGTCGTGGAGGAGGCCGTAAATTCAGGTGTTCAGGAAATTATCATAATTACGGGGAGAGGAAAACGTGCCATCGAGGACCATTTTGATATTTCTTTCGAGTTGGAGGAAAATTTAAAAGAAGGTGGAAAACATTCCCTTTTAAAGGAGTTAAGAAAAATATCCGAGCTTGCTGATTTTTGTTATGTGAGGCAACGGCACCCGCTTGGTTTGGGTCATGCCATATTATGTGCAAAAAATCTGGTAGGGGATGAACCCTTTGCTGTTTTGTTAGGAGACGATATCATTGATTCTCCCAAACCTGCTTTAAAACAGATGGTTGACTTGTTCAATGAAGTGAAATCCCCTGTCATTGCTATCCAGCGCGTCGAACGAGAAGAGGTCTCACATTATGGGGTTATTAAGGGGAAAGAAATAGAAGAGGGGGTATATTTGGTAGAAGATCTGGTTGAAAAACCTTCGATTGATCAAGCCCCTTCGGATTTAGCTGTGATCGGCCGGTATATTCTGATTCCAGAAATATTTGAAAGCCTTGAAAAGACAAAGCCGGGGCGAAACCGGGAAATTCAATTAACCGATGGGATTAGAAACCTGGTTGAGCAGGGACCGGTATATGCCTATATGGTTCAGGGAAAACGGTATGACGCTGGAGATAAACTTGGATTTTTAAAGGCGACAGTTGAATTTGGCTTGAAAAACAAGGAGTTGGGGAAGGAGTTCCGTAATTATTTAAAGAGGTTGAAATTTTGATTCTGGCTCGGGGGGGATGGTCATAATTCCCCTCCCAATGATATTTTTTCCTTTTAAAAGGTTGTGATTTAGAGCCGAAGTAATCTAGTTTTAAGAGTGCCTTGCCGATAGAATATAATGACCCCTAATCTTTTTCCAGACTTACTGGACTATTCAATGGTTTAATGGTTTTCTACTTAGACTTAAAGGAGGCGTGATGGCAATATCAGGTGAGCCAGAGGTTCAATCAATCGATATCCCGGAACGGGTGCCTTTATTACCCGTCCGCGATATTGTTGTTTTCCCCCATATGGTTCTTCCTTTATTTGTAGGCCGTGAAATGTCCGTGCAGGCCATTGAGACAGCCTTGGCGGGAAATCGTATGATCTTGTTGGTGGCCCAAAAATCCCTGGAAGTGGAGAGTCCTGAGCCGAAGGATATTTATTCGGTGGGAACAATTGGCATGATTATGAGGATGTTAAAGCTCCCTGATGGCCGAATTAAAATCCTGGTCCAGGGTATGACCAAAGCAAAAATAATTGAATTTGTCCAAAAAAAGCCTTTTTTTGAGGTTCGGGTCGAGCGGTTGGTGGAGCCAAAATTTACCGGTGAATTGGTAGAAATTGAAGCTTTAATGCGAAATGTGAAAGAACAACTTGAAAAAATGATTAGCCTGGGAAAGTTACTCCTTCCCGATGTCATGGTGGTTATTGAGAACGTGGAGGACCCAGGCCGACTTTCGGATATGGTGATTTCCAATTTGGGATTAAAAGCCGAGGTGGCTCAAGAGGTTCTTGAAATATTTGACCCCATTGCGAGATTAAAAAAGGTCAATGAGATCCTGATCAAAGAAATGGAAGTTTTGGTCATGCAGCAGAAAATTCAGGCGGAAGCCAAAGGAGAGATGGATCGTCTTCAAAGGGAATATTTCCTTCGGGAGCAGATGAAAGCCATCCAAAAGGAATTGGGGGACGGCGATGAACGGGCGGAAGAGGTGATGGAGTTTAAAAAGCGGATCAAAGATGCCAAAATGCCCGAAAAAGTCCTCAAAGAAGCAGAAAAACAGTTGAAGCGCTTAGAGAAAATGCATCCTGATTCCGCAGAAGCCTCTACCGTGCGAACCTATTTGGAATGGTTGGGGGAGCTTCCATGGAGTAAAAAAACCAAAGATAATCTAGACATCAAGGCTGCATCCAAAGTCCTCAATCAGGACCATTATGATTTGGAGAAGGTCAAAGAGAGAATTCTGGAGTACCTGGGGGTCCGAAAACTCAAAGAAAAAATGAAAGGGCCCATTTTGTGTTTTGTGGGGCCCCCTGGGGTTGGAAAAACCTCATTGGGACGCTCCATCGCCAGGGCCCTGGGAAGAGAATTTGTGCGGGTATCTCTGGGTGGTATTCGTGATGAAGCAGAAATCCGTGGACACCGGAGAACCTATGTCGGCGCGTTACCTGGGCGAATTATTCAGGGAATAAAACAAGCGGGCTCAAACAATCCCATTTTTATGATGGATGAAGTGGATAAAATCGGGGCGGACTTTCGAGGGGATCCCGCTGCGGCCCTTTTAGAAGTTTTGGACCCAGAGCAAAATAATGCTTTTAGTGATCACTATTTGGGGGTTCCGTTTGATCTTTCCAATGTGATGTTTATCACGACGGCCAATTTGATGGATCCAATTCCCTCCGCCCTTCGGGACCGGATGGAGGTCATAGAACTATCTGGGTATACCGAAGAGGAAAAACTGGGCATTGCCCGCAATTATCTGATCCCCCGTCAATTGGAAGCCCATGGAATTTCAGAAAAACACGCCCACCTCTCAGATTTGACCCTTCGAAAAATAATTTTTCAATATACTCGAGAAGCAGGGGTTAGAAACCTTGAGCGGGAAATTGCAAATGTATTGAGGAAAGTGGCTCGTAAAGTAGCCGAGGGTAAAGATAAAACCTTTGTCATTACACCGAAGAACCTCCACAAATACCTGGGTGTTCCAAAATACCTGCCTGAGATGGAACAAGATCATAATGAAGTCGGCGTTGGTACAGGACTGGCCTGGACTGAATCGGGTGGGGATATTATCTATATCGAAGCTACGATCATGAAGGGAAAGGGTTCCTTGACACTAACGGGTCATTTGGGTGATGTCATGAAGGAATCTGCCCAGGCCGCTTTGAGTTATATCCGCTCGATCAGTAAAGATTTGGGTATCCATCAAGATTTATTTTCGAAAAACGATGTCCATGTTCATGTTCCCGCTGGTGCTATTCCGAAGGACGGTCCGTCCGCTGGTATTACCATGGCCACCACCCTGGCTTCAATTTTTACCGGGATTCCCGTGAAAAGGGAAGTTGCGATGACAGGGGAAGTCACTTTGAGGGGGAGGGTTTTACCAGTGGGTGGGTTAAAAGAAAAGATTTTAGCCGCAAAGCGCGCAGGGCTAAAAACCGTTATTTTACCCAGCCAGAACAAAAAAGATTTAGAAGATGTTCCGAAAAATGTCCGAAGGGAACTACGGTTTGTTTTTGCAGATTCCATGGAAACTGTTCTTGCCGAAGCCTTGGACCGCCCGGTAACCCCTAAATCCAAAGGGGAAACGGTTCCCGAAAAACCCATCAGGCAGCGGGAAAAATCCTATACCCCTACGGTTACGGCAAAGAGCCCCTAATTCTCACCGTGAACCCCTTTGGGTAGAACAAGGCGATAAAACTGACTCTAGTGGACCCAAAAATAAAATGTCTCCAAAAAAATTAAGCCAGGTTGGAGAGCTTGGGTTAATTGACTGGATCAGGAAAAACCTTCCAAATAGATCCCACAGCATTGTCCGCGGGATCGGTGAAGATACCGCTGCTTATTTCCCAAAAAAGGGATTCCTCTCTTTAATGACAACTGATCTCTGTATTGAGGGGATTCATTTTGACCGTCGATACGCCTCCTTGGATCAAATTGGATACAAAACCCTTGCATCCAACCTGAGCGATATTGCCTCCATGGGGGGAATTCCAAGGTTTTTTCTGGTTTCCGTAGCCTTTCCATCTGAAATTAAAATCAGTGAATTTCGGGCTCTTTATCAAGGGATGAAATCCTTAGCAAAAAAAACGGGGGTGGTCTTAATTGGGGGAGATACCTCTGCCTCAAAAAAAGGCCTTTTTTTAAATATTTCGATGGTGGGGGAGGTGGAACCCAGGGTTCTTGTTTCCCGTTCCGGTGCCAAACCCAATGACCGTATTTTCGTGACCGGAAACCTGGGGGATTCTGCTGCAGGTCTTGAAATTTTAACCCGTAAACGTTACACAAAGAATGCCAAACATCTCCAACCTGAATTGAAACTGATTCAGAGACATTTAATTCCGTTCCCAAGGATAGAAGAAGGAAGAGAGTTGGCTTTAAACTGTTTACCCAGTGCCATGATTGATCTTTCCGATGGGTTGGCGACCGATTTGGGACATATTTGTGAAGAGAGCGGAGTGGGTGCATTCATTGAAGTTGAGTCGCTTCCCATTTCTAAAGCCCTGCAAACCTATTGTTCCAAAATCAAACGTTCCCCGATCTCCTTTGCCTTAACGGGTGGGGAGGATTATGAACTCCTTTTTTCGGTTCCAAAATCTAAGGTTTCCCGGATGAAAAGTCTCTGTCAAAAAAAAGGGGTCAAGATAACCGAAATTGGGGAAATCATTTCGAAGAAGGGGATGTGGATTCAAACCCGGAAAGGTTTAACACTTTTGAAAGAAAGGGGCTTTGAACACTTTCAAAGGGTGAAAATTTAAAGGGAATCAAATTAAGCGTTTACCGGTGTTTCTTCCAACACCTCTCCCTGAGGAGCACTGCCTTCCTGAAGTTTTACTGAAATCAGTCTTGAGACCCCTGGTTCTTCCATAGTAATCCCGTATAAGGCATGAGCAATTTCCATGGTCCGTTTATTGTGGGTGATGACAATGAACTGGGAATGGTTAATCATTTGAAGAAGGACCTTAGTGAACCGGCGAATATTTTCCTCGTCCAACGGGGCGTCGATTTCATCCAGAAGGCAGAAGGGGCTGGGATGGATCAGGAAGGTAGCAAAAAGTAATGCAATGGCGGTTAAGGCTTTTTCACCCCCGGATAAGAGGGTGAGGTTTCGAAGGCGTTTTCCGGGGGGTTGTGCGTGAATTTCTACCCCGGATTCAGATGAGTTTTCCAATTCCACCAGGACCAGTTCTGCTTTCCCTCCCTCAAAAAAGGAAGAAAATACAAAACCAAATTTTTCATTAACCTTTGTAAAGGTTTCATTAAAAAGCTGGGATGTGGTTCGGTTGATTTTTTGAATCACCTGGCGAAGGGTGTCCATGGCCTGGGTTAAGTCTGCCTCCTGCTGTGTCAGGAATTGAAAGCGTTCCTCGAGGTCTTTATATTCCTGAATGGCCATCAGGTTTACCGGGCCCATTTGGGTTAATTTATTTTTTAGTTCCTGAACTCTTGCGGTTTGGGTTTCATCCACTGGGTTTTCGATTTCCTCTGGTAAGGGCAGGGTTTCCAGGTCGATGGAATATTCATGAAGTATGGAGCCCCTCAGGTGTTCCCTTTTTAAACGTAGTTCCGTTAATTTTAATTCAATTTCCTGTTTCCGGTCTGAAATTTCATTTAAACGATGGCGCAGCTCCCGTAATTGAGCCTCGGATGACTCCAGATTTTCTCGAATAGAAGTTAAAACCTGCTCTTCAGTTTGTAGTCGGGTTTGTATTTGTTCCCGTTCTTTGGCAAAAACTCCAATCTGCTCTTCAAGGTGGTTTTGTTCCTCGTTGGTTAGTCGTTTTTTTTCTGAAAGGTCCGTGAGTGTAATTTCTTTTTGTTCCAGTTGAAGTCGGTGTTGTTCCCGAGTGTTCTGGATCCGTTTGTAATTTTTCCCCGCATGCTCATATCGTTCCTTCAACGTGCCGGTTTTTACTTTGTTAACAGTGAGCTCTTCCGAAGCTTGTCCGAGAGCAATCTGAAATTGAGCCAGGTTATTCTGAACGGCTTTGATGCCCTCTTCACGATTGGTTTGCTGTTGTAAATTGTGGGTGAGTTGTTGTTCCAACTCTGCAAGGGATGAAGTAATGGTTTGCTGATCTTGGAGGTTCGCCCCCTCCTCTGCCGTTAAAATATCGCATTGCCTTGTGATACGCTCCAATTCTTGCCGCAATGATCCAAGGTCTTTGTCGTGTGTGAGGAGTTCTAATTCAACATTTCTTTGAGTTTGTTCCAAAGACCCCTGTTGCCCCAATAAAGACTCTGCTTTTTGGGTGACCTCCTCTTGGGATACATCAAGGGACTCGATCTCTTTTTTCAGGAGAAAAATGGCGTTGTCTAGATCCTTCATTTCCCTTTTTTGCTGGAGAAGACCCGCACTGGTTTGGGAAGGGCTTCCACCCGTAACGGTCCCGAGGGAATCCACAAGATCCCCATCCCGGGAAACAAAAGTTGCCTGAATTCCGTCTTCAAAATGAAGTTTTAGTCCTGTTTGGAGGCAATCCACAATGATGACGTTCTGTAAAATGGCATCCACAAAAGGTTTTAGGATTTCATTGGTTTTGACATGATCAATGGCCATTCCCAAAATTCCTGGATCTTGTAGAAGGTTCAGGGGAATTCGGGAAGAGGGGTCAGGCCGGGGAATGATAAAAGTGGCCCGGCCGGCAGAGGCCGCCTTGAGATAGGTGACCGCGGTTTGAATGTCCTTTGGACCTTCGGTTTGGATTCCCTGGAGCTTTTCCCCAAAAACCGCTTCAATGGCGCGTTCAAAAGAGGGGGTGACTTCAATGGTTTCCGCAAGAACGGAAATGGGTTTTGAATTTTCTTCCGATTGCTTTATCAGTGCTCGTGTACCATCCTGGTAACCGGTGAGGGAGCGATGCAGCTCCTGAAGAGAATGAAGCCGGCTTCTTTTTAAAGTGAGGGCTTCCTTTTTTTCATGAAGTCTTTGGTTTAATTCTTTCAAGTCAGTTTGGAGCCCCTGGAGGTCTTTTTTTACAACTGCCCCCTCCTGGTGAATATTTTCTTTTTTTTCATCCAGGGTAAGGCGGGTGGATTGGTTTTCCTCAATCTTAGAATGAAGGCCTATTATTTGCTGTTTTAATTCCCCTTTCTCACGGGAGAGTTTCTCCTGGAGCCGGTTTAATTCCCGTTTTCTAGATTCGTCCTGAGCAATCTGATTTTTGGTTTGAGTTGCTTCTGTGATTCCTTCTAAATGAGCGGCCCGTTCATTTTCCAATTCCTGCTGGACCCTTTGAAGTTCACCCTCCCGCTGATGGACCGTATCTTCAGCCGAGCGAAGATTTTCCATTTCCCTTTCTAATTCCCGCTGGAGCTGTTCTGTTTCTCGGGATAAGGCCTGTTCCTCCTCCAATAGGGTAGAGGTTTGGCCCCGCATGGTGTCTATTTCGATTTGAGTTTCGGCTTCTTGTTCATTCCAACGGTTCATTTGGGCTTGTGCCAAATCAACCCTTCCTTCGGCTTTTTGAATTTTTCCATTGCTTTCATTTAACGTTTGCTGGAGGCCTTTCAATTTTTCCGCCTGGTCTGTTTGGGAAACCTTTTGAGATTCTACGGAGGCCTCTAAACTTTGAAGTTTAACGGTTAAATTTTCCTCCTCCAGGTGAACCGTTTCGTGGTCCTGAGTGGTTTCCTTTAAAGTTAATCCTTGGTAGTGGTACTCTCTCTGGGCCAAGGAAACCTCCAGACCTTTTAACTCCTCCTGTAAGGTTTGATATTGAGCCGCTTTTTTGGCCTGGCGATCTAAGGAATTAATTTGCCTTTTGACCTCTGAAATAATATCTCTCACCCTGAGGAGGTTTTGTTCAGTCGCGTCCAGTTTTCGGAGGGCTTCCGCCTTTCGGATTTTATACTTAGTGATTCCCGCGGTTTCTTCAATGATTTCCCGGCGCTGAAGGGGATTGGCCTGAAGAATTTGATCCACCTTTCCCTGCTCGATAATGGTATGACCCTTATGACCTGCCCCGCTGTCAATCAATAGATCTCGGACATCTTTCAACCGGCAGGGAATTTTATTGATTAAATACTCACTCTCACCGCTTCGGAATAGCCGGCGGGAAACGGTGACCTCCCGATACTCCCCAAAACCTGAATCAAGCTCTTTATTGATATCTCCAATGGTCAGTGTGACTTCTGCAATGCCCAGGGGTTTCCGGTTGCTGGAGCCGTTAAAAATCACATCTTCCATTTTGTCTCCTCTGAGGGTTTTGGGACTTTGCTCCCCCAATACCCAAAGGATGGCATCCGAGATGTTGCTCTTTCCGCACCCGTTTGGACCCACCACGGCAGTTACCCCGGGCTGGAAGGTGATCGGGGTGCGGTCGCAGAAAGATTTAAACCCGTGAAGCTCCAATTTTTTTAGGCGCATTGATCCTCCCTGGTTTAGTTTATTTTAAGGTCCTTTATGGAAAAGCTGAGGGTTTATTGAGAAAAATCCTAAATAAATCAAATCGCTTCAAAAAAGGTCAAGGAAAACCGTGTTTTCTATAACATAGAAAAAAATAGATGTAAAGGGAAAAATACAACTTGAGGGGCTATTTAAGGGAAACACCACTAGATATGGGGGAGGGTAAATCGGGGGAGGGGTTTTCAAGGATAAGAATTAAAGGAAGGGTCAAAAATCTTTTGGCTCATCGTGGAAGTGAGTGGGTAAATTTTGTCATTACCCGCCTGTCCGGCGGGCACTTGCAGGCAGGGGAAAGCGGAAATCCAGGCCCTTCCCGTCATTCCCGCGAAACCTGTCCTCGAATGCCTCTATCGGGGA
>DASWJH010000106.1 GCA_036397255.1 Nitrospiria bacterium | reverse complement strand
TCCCCAGCCTCTTGCTCTCTTTGCCACTGAAGTCCTTCGCGACGATCTCGTATATCTGCGGATGCATCGTCAGGATCGTATCGATCACCGCAAACTCCGGGTTGACCGCCCAGTGCGGTTTCTCAAGCGTGAAAGAAAGTTTGTTCAAAAGCTCCATTGATCCTCCTTGCTGATTTTGTTTCCCTACTATACTTTTTCAACGCAAATTCAGCAAGTTGAATGTTAAAATACAGACTCTAAATAGCCATCATAGGAAAAATTTTAAAATAAATCTTTTGGGAGGCTTTTTCCTTCTGTTTTTATCCTTCTGCCTTCCTATTGTTTGTCAGGCCGATCAAGCAAACTATGTCTATGATGAGCTTGGCCGGTTGTACCGAGTGATTGACGGTTCTGGCAATGTGGCCACCTATCACGGAGGAACGGGGCCGGGAACGGGGAACGGGGTCGGACCAAGTTAAGGGGTTGAAAAAAAAGAAGATAATAAATTTATGGGTAGGTTTTTAGGGCTTAAACAGATGTTTTGGGTGTTGAAAACTAAGGTCTAAGGAAAAAATGGCCAGAGCAAATCGATATTATGTTCCAAATACAGTTTGGCATATTACCCATCGATGTCATCACAGGGAATTTCTGCTGAAATTTTCAAAGGACCGGGACTGCTGGGTGGATTGGTTGTTTGAAGCCAAAAAACGTTTTGGGCTCCGGGTGCTTAATTATATGGTGACCTCAAACCACATCCATTTATTGGTGATCGATAGTGGTGAGAACAATATTTCAAAAAGTCTCCAATTGATCGCAGGGAGGACCGCCCAGGCATACAACCAAAGGAAAGGAAGAAGCGGGGGTTATTGGGAAGACCGCTACCACGCAACCGCCATTGAAACCGGTGAGCATTTTATTCAGTGTTTGGTGTATATCGATCTAAATATGGTAAGAGCCGGAGCCGTAAAACATCCGAGTGAATGGGAACATAGCGGTTATCAGGAAATACAAACCCCACCGAAACGCTACTCGATAATCGATACCAAAGGGTTAATAGGATTGGGTGGAATTTCCAATGCAGAACAATTAAGAGAAACTCACAGACAATGGGTGGAAGAAGAGTTGAAAAAAAATGCCAGTGAACGGAAATCATATTGGTCGGAGAGTATAGCAGTGGGAGGAAAGGATTTTGTAGAAAAGATCAAGGGACAATTGGGAATAAGGGAGAATGGGAAAAGGACCATAGAGGAAGCAGACCATTTTGAATTACGGGAGGAAAGCGTTTGTTATTCAGGCCATTTTCGGGGTGAAAAGAGCCATTTAAGGGCTGAAAACACCTTTAATTGGAAGGAGAATGATTATGTTTCAACAGGTTAGCTTGGTCCGACCCCGATCCCACTACCAAAAGTAGTTGTGAAGTAATATTCTTTGACCTCCCAAATCGCTATTGGATTAACAGCATTTGGAAAGGCCCCATCAATTCTGCGAGCAAGAGTTCGAAGTGGCCTACCATTTCGGGTCATTGTAGTAAGAACCCCCGGACTATAGTCACATGGAAACCCATTAGAATTTGCTTCTATCAACATATTTATTATTCCGGTGAAAAAAGCAGGTTTCCTTTTTTCCCCCTTTTGCTTATTCATTGGTATCGGACATTTTGGAGACAAATCTCTACGTAATTTTTTAAACCTTTGCTCCGCTTGTTTTAAATTCATTAAACGCCTTTCAACAAAATTGTTTAATATATCTGCCCGGTATTGAAAATAATCAAAAATTAGGGCTCCAAAATTTGTGGGTCGATTTTTTTCATCGAATAAATGGGAAATATCAAGAGGAAGTTTGTTGAAAGCCCTCTGGACCTCCGAAAGCGTTGGCACTTTTATTTGAGCTTTTCCTCTCTGTGTATATCCTACTTGTTGGCTAATAAGCCGTACATTTGCCCAAAAGTCCTTTTTTTGATTTATAAAGCGGCGGTCTGGTTTCATAGGAATTTTTGAAATTTACGGACAAATTCATCAAGGGATGTTTTTAACGTTTTACATATCTGGTTTAGCTCTACTAAATCCAAACGTCGCTCCCCTAATTCATATTTACTTACATAAGATTGTGGCTTCCCAAGACGTTTTGCTAAATCAGCCTGGCGCAATCCAGCTTCTTGTCTAATTTGTCGAAGAAGGTTTTGGAGTTGTTTATGTGGGTTTTTATTACTCTCTTTTTTCACGGCTGAATTATAGAGAAGCTTGACTCATAACCCAAAATAGGTTATAAGAAGGCAAGCTTTGGGACTTTATAAACAAATGGGGCTTTAATTATGCAGCTTATGCTATTTGGGAAAGAAACGACTCGTATTGTTAAACCTTTTAGGGGTCAACTCCTCAAATGGATCGGGAATAAACAACGATTTGCCCATGAGATTATTTCCTATTTTCCAGAAAAAATTGTGACTTATTTTGAACCTTTTCTTGGCAGCGGTGCAGTCTTAGCGACATTGATCCCTGAAAAAGGCATAGCCTCTGATTCATGTGGCCCTCTCATGGAGATATGGGAAACACTTAAAAAATCTCCTGAAATTCTCAAAGAATGGTATACAGAAAGATGGAACGCTATGATGAGAGGGGATAAGATTAAAATATATAACCAAATCTTGACTTCATACAACAGAAACCCCAATGGAGCTGATCTATTATTTATTTGCAGATCATGCTATGGGGGGGTTGTACGTTTTCGGCAGATCGATGGTGGTATTTCAACACCCTGTGGCGTTCATACTCCTATCCCCCCCCGAAGCTTTTTCTCGCCGGGTGGATGAGTGGTCTAACCGGGTAGTTGGAACGACCTTTTTAAGATTGGAATATGAGAAGGTAATGAAAATGGCGAAAAAAGGTGATTTAATTTACTGCGACCCTCCTTACAGCTACAGCCAGTCAATTTTATATGGAGGACAAACATTTAGTCTTGAAAATCTTTTAGAAACTATAAGCCGCTGCAAGACTCGGGGAGTTAATGTTGCCCTCAGTATTGATGGTACAAAACGGTCAGGGAATTTTATATGTAATATTTCCATTCCAAAAGGTCTTTTTAAAAGAGAAATCCTTGTGCATTGTGGTCGTTCAATGTTAAAGCGGTTCCAAATGAACGGGAAAACTCTTGAGAAAGAGGTTGTGGCAGACAGACTTTTGCTTACATACTAATTTTTGTTACCTTATATTCAACTTTTAGATCCTAAAAATCTTTCCACTTAAATTTTTTATGGGCTTTGTCTTTGATTATGAAACTGGAATGGTATAAAAAATGATGTGATCCCAACAGAGGAGGGAAAGAATCCAAGAAAAGAAAGCCTCCTCTGTTTGCCCAAGATTATTTAATTGAGATTTTAAAGGATATTAAACGGTCCCAAAGATAAGATCGAAAGATGGGGTCGGGTCTTTTGTTATTTGTTGAAGGTGGTGTTTATCGAATATGCAGCGGGATGTAGAAGTTTATGATGGAGAAAAACGGAGAATTTTGAAATGAAATATTGGAAAGTAAAAAGAAGGGAAGTCACACTTTTCCATTGAAATGGGCAAGCCAACATATAAATAATAAAGAGTAAATAAAGGGGTCAAATCTATTTTTTACGGTTGACATATAAAGTAAAGGGGTCAAATCTATTTTTTACGGTTGACATAGAAAGAAAAGAAGAATATATTTCTGGAGAAAATCAGGAGGAAAATGTCCAGGCCACTTCGGATACAATACCCAGGGGCGTACTACCACGTGATGAACCGTGGGAGAGGTAGGCAGAGAATCTATCGAAGTATTTCGGATTATCAACGGTTTTTAAATCTATTGGATGAGACCTGGAAGATGTGGGATTTAAAGGTTCATGCCTATTGCCTAATGTCCAATCATTATCATCTGTTGGTAGAAACTCCCCAAGGGAACCTGTCTCGGTGCCTGCGGCATTTGGATGGGATCTATACCCAAAGATACAACCGAGCCCATCACACGGATGGATCACTGTTTCGTGGTAGATATAAAGCGATACTGATCGATGCAGATAGTTATTTATTGCAGCTGGTGAGGTATATCCATTTAAATCCAGTAGAAGGAAAGATAGTAAGAAGCGCAGAAGGGTACCAATGGAGTAGTCATCGAAACTACCTTGGAAAAGGAAAAAGTATACAAGGATTAGAGATACAAGAGGTATTGAGGCGGTTTCACACAAAAAGGAAGGTGGCCAGGGAATTATATAAAGAGTATATTCAGGAAGGGATAGATGGACAAACTCAAGGATTATACAAGCGAGGCAATATGCCATCGGTATGGGGGAGTGAGAGTTTTCGTGAGGGCATAAAGGAACGGATCCGGAAGATGAGAAAAGAGGATGAGATACCGGAAATAAGACGTGTGAGAGGGGTTCCGGGAATAAAAGAGGTAGAGGAAAGGGTATGTGAACGTTATGGGATAGAGCGAAAAGAAATGAGGAAGAAACGAAGGGGATATTGGAATGAGCCGCGGAATGTAGCAATATATTTGAGTCGGAGTGTTGGAGGAGTCAAGTTAACAGAGATTGGGAATCGATGGGGAGGCTTACATTATAGTTCAGTCAGTGGAATGATGTATGAAGTGAAAAAGAGGATGGCGGAGGATAAAGGGTTTCGCAGGAGGGTGGAAGGGGTTGAGCATTCCCTAATCAACCAACAAAAATAGATTTGACCCCTTCACCTTCACCTTCATTCAATTAAGACCACTGCAAAATGATCGAACGAAAGCGGAACAAAACACTTTACCACCGTGCTTACAATAACAGCCAAAACGATGGGGAACGGGGTGAACCAATAGAGATTCAAGTGAGGTCCCTTACCAAAAAGCATAATAATTGTTCATCAATTTTTACTCAAACTGATTTGCCTGTAATATTCTTCACAGCCTTCGTTAAACGAGTCTGAATTGCCAGCGCATGATCCGCCAGTTCTTTCCGCCCATTCATAACCCGCATAATGTCCAGTACCAGGGGAGTATGGGTTGCCAACTTCAATTGTTCTGTCGTCATTTTTAGTATAGGAATCTTTAGAGTTTTGCGATGAACAACCACTAAAAGTGAGGGCGGCTATTAAGATGACCAACCATTTATTCATAACGTTCCTTTTTTCTTAAGCCCTAATAAAAAGCTAACCGGTTCGCGTCCTTTCGGAATCCGTGTTGAGCTCAATGTTGGGGCTTTTAGGTTCTATCGGCTATCATTCAATTGAATGTTTCAGTCGTACTCAAACTCCGCAAGAAGGCGATCCTGCATTTTGAGAGCATCTCTCTTTGAATTCTTGGTCTGGGCACGGTAGAAGATATGCCAGCCTTGCCGCAAATGCCAGTTGATTATTTTGGCAAGATGAGCACAGTGAGATGCATAGGCGATAAGGCGTTTGCGTTCATTGACAGTTTCGCCTACGTAAACATTTCTGAGGTTTCCTCCGCGCGACCCACCTATGGCGAGTTCGTGGCATGCGGGAACATCCCAATCTAGGTCTTCGCCATACCCACCGCGTTCGTCCGCCATCTTTCTCCACTGTGTCCACGCGCTCATGAGAGCCACCAATTTGCCAAGGCCCGACGATAAATTTAGGTAACAAACTGTTCCCATGCATCCTTGTACTTCTGTCCACCATGTCGCATGCGGCTAAGGGTAATCCCCTTACGGTTGCCTTTTGGGTTGCGGTACATGAAAGTTTCGATTTTGTCAGACGGTAAAATGTAAACCTCTGGAACTACGGAGGAATCGCCTATATGACCTAAAAATGACACAAAGGCAATATAGTGGTTTTTAGTGGGCTTAGAAAAATTGTCGAGTGGCCAAAGCGTTTTACCTGCAATGCCCTTGACATCGATGGAGAGAAGGTCTCGACCTCGTAACACGATGATATCCACGGACTTCTTATTTCCGAGGGTGAGCGATGCCTCTGCTCCAAAGCGATAAAGCATCGACAGAACGAAATACTCGGAAGCTAGGTTTGTGTTGTAACCGCTAGTTTTCATAACAGATCTCCCAGAGGCTCAGGTTCGACACACTTGTTAGCGGATTTTAGACAACTGAACATGACAACCCGTGTTGTTTACGCGCAGCCACAAGCTTTGTTGCGTACCACTTCAAATTTCTTCGGGGATCAACGAAGGACACTTCCGAGAAAATATTCTCGAAATAATCAATTTCATGGTGAGGACAAATTCCGAGAAAGACGTCGCTTTTATCAACGGGAAGAACATTTCGGTTCGCAGGGTACCGCCATTCCCGTTCCCAAAGAAAATTTATTTTTCCATTCACTGGGGTAGTCTGGCCCAATGGTGTGACATAGGACCCGAAAAAGGAAACGAGCGGAAGAATTTCGGCCGCTTCGCTGGGATGGCTTTGCATAAGGCTGCACAATGCTTGCAATACCCCAGCCTTGTCTGATTGCTCGTTGTTAAGATAAAGAACTGGAGAAACCCCCTTTAGTCTTAGGCAGTCCTTTAAGAACACGAGACCATATGGCTCCAATTCAACTTTTCGGCCTGAGACGTCAAGAAGGCAGTGAATTTCGTTGAGCGGGGTTTCTGTGAAGCAGATTGCACTAAAAAACTTATTTTGATCCGGTCCATTTACGGTTCCAATGTTTACACCATAACTGGCGGAGGAGACCAGTGAATGTCCCGCCTTTAAGTTACCTGAATATATGATCGATTCTAGAGCTGTCTTCGCATTGTTCCCTCCTTCCAAATTCCGTGTCAAGTGAACAAGGAATGGAGAGAAATCACTCCGAAAATCCAAAACATCGTCAATTTTCCGTTTCGTCATGAGTGACAGCTAAAATTGTTTTTTATGTTTATTCTACATCCCAAAAAAATAATAGCATACTAAGGCTGATTGTCAATTTTCTCCTAGCCAAAATGCGTTACGGAGATTACCAATTTTTGCAGCACGATAATTCTTTTGGAGAGTTACCCTGAAGATGGTTATTACATTTTGAAATATGGGGTATAGCTAAGGATATTATAAATATGGACTTCGGGAGGTACTCCTCACCTTCTCTATCCATTTGAACCTGGGAATTTCTTGAATTCTACAATTTTTTTGGATGAGCACAATCTGAGCACAGTTGACGGGAGAGGGCATGTCTGTGGTAATATAACCCCGCGAAATTCCTAGAGGTGGGCGATTAGCTCAGTGGTAGAGCGCTTGCTTCACACGCAAGAGGCCGCTGGTTCAATCCCAGCATCGCCTACCAGTTCTTTTCTTAAGATTTTTCCCCTCATCCCCTGCCTGCCGCAGGCAGGTAGCCTTCTCCCACCGTTGGGGAGAAGGGATTTTTGGATTCCTCACTCCTCCTTCGATGAACTCAGGACAAGGTTTGGAATGACGGACCAGGGATGGTAAGGAGGAACATTTAAACCTCTACTCTCCCTTAGTCCCTCCCTAACAAGGGAGGGACTAATTCGTGAATGGTTCACATTTTCTTTTCTTTAGATTTCCTCCCTCATCCCCTGCCCGCCAATTAGGGGGCCTGCCTGCCGCAGGCGGGTAGCCTTCTCCCACGGTGGGGAGAAGGGACTTTTGGATTCCTCACAAGCTCCCTGCCTTGCCGGCAGGCAGGCCTCCCTTTGGTCGGGACAAGGTTCGGAATGACAATAAAAATTATATCTACTCTCCCTTTGTCCCTCCCTAACCAGGGAGGGAATAATTGGTGAAACGAGATGAACCAGACCTCGGCGTGAGCTCAGTCGAACGCCAAACCAAATAAACTAGATAAACCAAACTTTTTAGGAGACGGATTGGGCGGCGGCGGTATTGGTTTTACTAGAAGAAACATTGGGTTGAGCCAGGAGGCGAAGGGTATCCTGAAAGCCAAGGTCAATGGCGCGGTTTAATTTATAGGAATTGTTAAATTCAAGGGGGTTGAGTTCAAGGGACCTTGAGGGTTGGATGGTGACGAGTTCTAAGAATTTATACTTTCCTTCTGGATCCAATTGGTTGATCTGGTTGACGTGCTCAACATCCGCCAAGAGGTTGTCATATTGAGCAGCATCCATCACCCTTAGGGCCAATGCGAGGTTATTTCGGATTCTTTTTTTGGATAGGTCTTCCGGTCGGAAATTCATGACGATGTAAATTTTTTCCGCCCCATTTTGGATGGCTGACTTTAAGGGAACATTATCGGTTACTCCGCCATCGACGTAAAGATGCCCATCTATTTTCACCGGTGGAAAAATGACAGGGATACTTGAAGAAGCGAGAAGAGCCAGGTGGATATCATGAAAGTCGTTGTAGAATCGGACCACTTTTCCTAGGGTTAGATTAAAGGAGTTGATGATCAGTTGTTTGTCGCTTTTTCGAACCTTATCAACATCGACACTTCTTTTGATCAGTTGGTTAAGGGGTCCGGAGGAAAAAAAGGGGTAGGTGTAATTTCCCAAAAAAGACAGCAAAAAGGTGATCTTCCACATCCTGGAATAGATTTGATCCGCTGTCAAATTTCTCCAAATGTCGACCAATTTTTCCTGTTCATCCGCCACCACCATTGAAGCAATGAGAGCCCCGGAGCTGGTTCCGCTAACAACATCGGGCTCAATTCCCAGGTGTTTCAATGCGGACACAACACCCACAGAATAGGCCCCTTTTGCGCCACCGCCGGACAGTACCAGACCTATTTTTGGCCTTCTCATTCCACCATCCAAGTTCTCTAAGCTCCTTTTAAAATTGATCTTTTTTAAATTTAGCATGCAACGGGTTCTTGGTCAAGGAAAGGAAAAATCAGTATTTTAAATTTTATTAAGGTGTTTTTACCCGTTCTCTACACTTGCAGGGGTTGGGCTGGTAGGGTAAAATGTCTACGCATTTGTTGAATTTCCGGTTTTTTTTTGGCCGGATGGTGGGGGGGTAAAAGGCTAAAGTGAGACTTCAAGGCCGTATCGCTTTAATTACAGGGGGCAGCAAAGGAATTGGGCGTTCCCTTGCTCAGCTTTTCTCTGAAGAAGGTGCAAAACTGATTATCTGTTCAAGAACTGAACACGATATTCAGAATGTGGCCCGACAGCTCAAACAGGGTGGGGGAGAGGTTTATGCGGAGGCCTTGGATATTTCCGATGGAAAACGATTAGAAAATTTTATACAAAAAGGGGAAAAGGAAATTGGCCCAATAGACATTCTTATTAATAATGCTTCCCTGTTAGGTCCGATGGTTCCCTTACTGGAGATGCCTTTGAAAGATTGGGAGAAGGTTTTATCCGTTAATTTAACAGCGATTTTCCATCTTACACAATTGGTGTTACCCAAGATGCTGACTAAGGGAAAAGGATGCATAATCAATATGACCTCCAGCGTGGGCAGGAAAGGGCGAGCCCTTTGGGGGGGGTATTCGGTGTCAAAGTTTGGTGTGGAGGGTATCACACAGGTATTGGCCGAGGAACTCCGTGATCAGAATATCCGTGTGATGGCGCTGAATCCAGGGGGAACCCGAACCGAAATGCGGGCAAGGGCCTATCCTAATGAGGACCCTAAACAATTGCCGGCCCCGGACACCATTGCGCATGTGGTTTTGCATCTGGTTCTCAATGCCGGGTTGGATTGGAGCGGCCGTTCTTTGGATGCAAGGGATTTTTTCTCGATTTGAGAAATGGTCAGTGGCAGATAACAAAAAAAGGAGAAAAAATGAAAGCCGTGGTCTTTGAGGAGCATGGAGGCCCCGACCGTTTAATCTACAAGGATGTACCCTCACCCAGGATGGGGTCCGGGGAAGTTTTAATCCGGGTCAAAGCGTGTGCCTTGAATCATTTGGATATTTGGGTCCGTCAAGGAATTCCAGCTTATCAAATAACTCTTCCCCACATTTCGGGGTGTGACATTTCGGGGGTGATCGAAGAGGTCGGAGGCTCGGTTCAAGGGTTTTCCATCGGGGATCGCGTGCTGATCTCCCCTGGTCAGAGTTGTTTTGAATGCCCCATGTGCTTTTCAGGCAATGATAACTTGTGCCAGAGCTATTCCATTATCGGCGCGGGTTCCGATGGGGGATATGCTGAATTTGTAAAGGCCCCAGGCAAAAGTATTCTTCCCATCCCGATTTCTCTAACCTTTGAAGAGGCCGCGGCCTTTCCCCTTACTTTTCTTACGTCATGGCACATGTTGATGACACGAGCCCAACTCCGAATTGGAGAAGTGGTTTTGGTTCTGGGTGCCGGAAGCGGCATTGGATCCGCTGCCATTCAAATTGCCAAGCTGGGGGGAGCCAAGGTCATCACCACAGGGAGTACGGAAGAGAAATTAAGGGCTGCACGGGAATTGGGTGCGGATGAGGTTATCCATTCGGTCAAAGAAGATTTCTCCCAAAGGACCAAGGAATTGACACATGGGAGAGGCGCCGATATCGTTTTTGAGCATGTGGGGTCTGAGACCTGGGATAAAAGCCTATCGGTTTTGGCGAAGGGTGGGAGGCTCGTGACCTGTGGCGCCACGAGCGGCCCCAAAGTCGCAATCGATATCCGGTTTCTTTTTTCCCGGCAACTCTCTTTATTGGGATCCATGATGGGAACACGGAAGGAACTTTTGGACATCACCCGCCTGGTGGGAGAAAGAAAATTACGGCCCGTGATGGATCAGACCTTTCCTTTGAGGGAAGCTCGGCAGGCTCAGGAGAGGATGGTCCAACGGAGTCATTTTGGAAAGATTGTATTGGTTCCCTGATTTATAGGAGAAGTTTAATCTTCTTCCCTTCAATTTTCACTTCAAACTGTTTGACGCATTCCTCGGGGAAATCGATGGACTGTCCACTGGTGATATCAAATCGCCATTGATGCCAGGGACAGGAAACGATGTTTCCTTGAAGTTCCCCTTTTCCCAAAGGTCCCCCTGAGTGGGGGCAACAATTTTCAATGGCATAGATGGTTCCTTCCACGTTAAAGAGGACAATTCCAAATTCTCCAAATTTGACCAACTTGGATTGGCCGGGTGGTATTTCCTTCAAATTTCCGACGCTCAGCACGTGGGACATGTTCCTCCTTATTATGTTTTAGGATTAAGAGGGTATCCCCAAAGGGTTTCTACCCCAGATTTTTCTCGGAAAGTCATCCCGTTTTTAAAAATTTTCTTCACGAAATTTTAGAAAAGGTTTTTTTTGAAAAAGGTGGCAGGTTAAATCCGAAGCCGAACCGACCATTCATAAACGGCATCAAGTAGGTTTCTAACGGAGAGAATGCCCACCGGTTTCTCCCGGGAGGTGACCAAAAGATGTCGTATTTTCTGCTCCCCCATTTGTTCATTGGCGGTATTTAAGAATTCGTTTTCATCAATAGTGTAAACGGGAAAGCTCATCACATCATCCACTAGGGTTGTTTTTTGATCCAGGCCCTTGGCCATAATTTTTTTAACCATATCGGTCTCGGTAATAATGCCGATGTATTGGTCATCTTTTTGTATCAAAAGAGATCCAATATCTTTTTCGCTCATGAGCTGAACCGCGGTTTGAACAGTGGACCCAGTGGGAACAGAGTGGATCTGTCGGGACATTACGGTATGAATGGGACGTTTTGGAATCATAGAAATCTTTTTCCAATAATGAGTAAGCTTGTTCTTTATTGATTTTAATTTATCCGAGGTTTAAATTCTTGTCAATTTTGTTCCAAGAATAAATTTATCGATAAAATTCAATAATTTTAGGTCAGCTTGGGAGTTACCATTTTTCGTCTTTGAAGGGAGAGGGGGGCGATTTTTACTAATTGAGCTGTTGTGCCTTCAAACCCTTGGCTCGATTGCGCCTTTTGAAGCGGGAGCAAATGGTTTGAAGCTCACATTTTAGGCATTTAAGGAAGTGGGGTTGAAGCGGGCATTGGTTGGAAATCCCCAAATGGCAAAGGGCAAAATCATATTTGACGGGGTCGTTGGGATCAAAACGCCTAAGGGTGTTTGTAATCTCAACGGCCATTTTCCAATCGGGCGTTCTACGTTTGTGAAACCCCAAAAACCTGCTGATCCGGATGATGTGGGCATCTAAGGGGATAACCAATTTGGATGAGGGGATGTGATTCCACAACCCAAAATCCACGCCATCCCCTGAACGGACCATCCATCGAAGGAAAAGATTTAATCTTTTACAAGCACTTCCCCTTTTCGGGGATGGGAGCAGGTGTATAAAACTGGGCGGGTGGGAATTTTTCCCATATATGGGGGAAGGGTCAATTTTTAAAACCTCTTCCACAAATAGGGATAAGGCTTCATGCATTTTTTCTCTTCGGTTTTGGTAGCAGTGTTGGAAGAAACGGCCAAGGGTTTTATGTTTTTTGAGAATACAATGGATCCCATACATAAGGCAGATAATATCCTGGCTGGACCAGACCCGATAGTAAAGCCCTTGAAACCGCCGGGTATCTTTTTTGGGGTCAAAATTTAATATAAACTCGTATGGGGTTCCTTCCATTCGATCTAATATTTTCTGAACCATTGGCAGAATGAGGGTTACCCGGCCGAAGGCAAAAGAGGATGCAACCAATCCCGCTATTTCAATGTCTTCCGGGTAAATGTAACGGTGAGGAAATTGGATGGGGTCCTGGTCTATGCTCTCCCTTCGATCGTGATTGTGGTAGAACCTTTCCATTATTTCCTTGATTTGATCTACATTTTTTCTCAATGAACCTAACCTCCAAAGGCATTCTATTCAAGGGGGGTTTCAGTGTCAAACAATCGGTTCTTGACAAGATTCAATCCCGGTCCTATACTCCCTTCAAAAGGGGAAGAAGTGGCATATCGTTCTAAAAAGTTAATCTTTTTAGGGTTTTTTGGCTTTCTCGTTATATTGGGGTTTTCATTTCATTCCTGGGCTCAAGGAAAAGCGGTCCAAGGAAAAGCAGTTTATGACAAGTATTGTTCTTCTTGCCATGGACGGCAAGGGGAGGGATTAGGCCCTGTTTCCGGCCTTCCGAATTTTTCGGATCACGCTACCCTTGGAAAAAAATCCGATCAAGATTTATTTAATAAAGTGACAATGGGAGGCAAGGGGAGCGGGATGCCTGCCTGGAAGGGAATTTTAAATGACCAAGAACGCTGGGATGTAGTGGCCTACATCCGAACTCTTGCCAAACCTTAAATTTTCTTTTTCTTAAGATAGAAATTAATACAGTAGTGTCCCAACGTTGAATGGGTTGCCTGTTCTAACTTATAGAGAAATATTGGTTTTTCTTTTAAAGTGCAATTTTTCGATTTGAAATATTTCTGTCCGATAGGCCACACTTCCGCATACCTGCAGAAGGAGATGGC
>DASWJH010000105.1 GCA_036397255.1 Nitrospiria bacterium | reverse complement strand
AGAGTGCGCGGATTCCATCGGGGCCAGGAAACTAATCAGATTTCCACTCACAGGCCGGATATATGTAAGCAATCTGTTCCTTGTTTGCCTCAATTGAAAAACATCCTTGCGAAACGGGATGGGTCCATATATGTTCTTGGGCTGAATGAAATAGTTGAAAACGTCTACCTAAATCTGTTACATTCACACGTTGTTTTTTATAAAAGGGCATTGTTAGATAGGGGTAATTTCAATAAAGGGGACTGAATGTATACTTTTCTAATCGTGATACATTTGTTTGTTTGTTTCATTATGGTTGGTGTGATTCTTTTGCAATCGGGAAAAGGAGCTGAAATCGGGGCGGCTTTTGGGGGAGCCAGTCAAACCATTTTTGGGAGCAGAGGACCGGGAACCTTTTTAAGTAAGATGACCGTGGGGGCAGCGGTGATTTTTATGTTAACTTCCTTGAGTTTGGCCGTTTTATCCAAAGAAAGGTCTGTTTTTTCCCTTACGGATACCGGGGCACAAGAAGGGACCGAAGCGCCTGTGGAAACGGCTCCGGCATCAGAAGAGCAACCCCCCGCCGAGGCTGAACACCAGAATATGGCACCGGAGGAGGGGGCAACCGAGTCCCCCGAGAAACCCAAAAAATAAATCTTTCTTCCCTCCTTTTTTCTTCCCGAAGGAAACCTGAAGGGAAGGGCGGGGTGATATTGACTAGGTCAAGGATTACTGCTAAGGTACACCGCATTTTTGTAAGAAAGGTTCACTGATGGCCAAACGTACCCGTAGAATGAAAGAGCCTGAGTTTCATTATTTTTCAAAAGAACAGGCCTTACGCTTATTAAAAAGCACCACAAAACGGATTAAAGAAGAAGGTACCCTGATTTATTTAAAAAAGCTGGGATTTACGGAGGTTCCGTTGGAAGAGGTTCAGGATCGATTGACCAAAATTAGAAGACCCCTTTCAGAGGAAATTGTGACCGTGCGGGAAGTAAGTTAATGGCTTATTTCTATTTAGATACCACTGCTCTGGTTAAACGCTATGGCCCTGAGATCGGGACCGCAAAGGTAAACGATCTTATCGGCCATAAAAGCAACACCATTGTGATTGGGGAGGTGGGGTCTTTAGAGCTGTATTATGTTTTGAATAAAAAATTTCGATTGGGAGAAATCACCCGGGATGATCTTTATACCGCCATTTTTACGTTTGAATTAGATGTTCATCAAGGGGTTTTTCAATTTTTAGGATTAGACCACCAAACCATTAAAAACAGTAAAATCCTCACCTTAAAGTACGGCAATCTGCGGGCCAATCAGGCCATTCATTTGGCCATGATCCTGACACTGTCTGCCCTGAAACCCACCATGGTTGCCACCGACGGAACGCTTCTTTCCATCTGCCAGGAGGAGGGTATAAAAGTGCTTGACCCTCAAAAGGAAGCGTCGGGTTAGCCACCCCTTTTTAATTATTTCTTTGAAGTTTCGGATTAATGGCTTCCCTCATTCCTTCCCCGACCAGGTTAAAAGCCAGTACCACCACTAAAATTGCCATTCCCGGGATAAAGAAAAGCCATGGCGCGTCAAATATAAAACCCTTGCCATCTGAAAGAATATTACCCCATGTTGCATCAGGAGGCTGTACACCGAACCCCAGAAAGCTCAGGGCAGATTCCGTGAGGATGGCCGTTGCAACACTGATGGTGGCGGAAACCAATACGGGAGCCATGGCATTGGGAACCATATGGAGAAAAATAATTCTCCATTCCGGTAAGGCAAGAACCCTGGCAGCGGACACGAAGTCCTGCTCTCGAAGCGTTAAAAATTCTGCACGAACAAAACGGGCTGTTCCCATCCAACTGGTTATTCCGATCACAATCATAATATTGTAAATGCTTGGAGGAAGTAGAGCCACAACCGTGAGAATCAGGAAAAAAGTAGGAAAGCAGAGCATGACATCCGTAAATCTCATAATCAATGTGTCAATTCTGATAAACCCCAGCCGAATATTCCCATAATACCCTGATAACCCCCCCAATAAGATTCCGATAAAGGTTGAAATTCCCACGGCCACAAATCCGATTGAAAGTGATACAAATGACCCCTGCAACATTCTGGCAAAAACGTCTCGACCTAGCTCATCGGTTCCTAAAATATATATTCCAAAACGGGGAAACGCTTCCTTGGGTAGAAGGTCTGAGGGAGAGGAGAGAGGGGGAAGAAATTTATCGGTCAATCGCACAGTTGAAGGATCAAAAAAAAGTGTCCATTCGGTTAAGGCTTTTCCTCCAATGGCAGCGAAGAAAAGCACAAAAAGAATGACCATCCCGGTCATTGCAAAATGGTCTTTTCTTAAGTTTTTTAGAAATTCTTGAAAAGGGGTTTCCGAGGAACTTTGAAGGTCCGCTTTTAGGTTTGGTTCAATTCTTTTCACATGTTCATCCATGTTTACTCCAGCCGGATTCGTGGATCTGCTAGTCCGTATAAAATATCGGATAAAAAAGTTCCCGCGAGGGTCAGAGCCGCGGCAATAAAATTAATGGTTAAAATGACTGGAAAATCTCTAGAAAGAATGGCATCGTATCCCAGCCTTCCCAAACCCGGCCAAGCAAAAATCTGCTCAAAGATGACCGATCCCCCAATTAAACTTGGGAGGATAAAACCAAACATGGTAATGAAAGGTAAAAGGGCATTTCGAAGAGCATGTTGGTATATCACCGTGTCTTGATTTAATCCCTTGGCGTGGGCGGTCCTTATATAATCTTGACCGATGACTTCTAACATTTGAGAACGAACATACCTTGAGAGAACTGCTATTCCTGTTAGGGCAGACATAATGGAGGGAATGACCAAATGCCATAATCGGTCCATTCCTTGGAAAAGAAAATGAGCATCTTCCATTCCGAATGTTCTCATCCCAATGACCGGGACCTTAAAGGTATCCGTGACCCAAAGAATCATAATGTAAGACAGGAAAAACCCTGGGACTGAAATGAGGGTATACGCCAAGAAAGTGGTTCCCCTGTCATATTTAGACCCCCGATGAATGGCGGCGCGAATTCCGGTGGGAAAAGAAAGGGTCCAAACAATTAAGGTGGCGCAAATAAAAAGAGGAAGGGAGTTCAGGAAACGGTCCCAGATTTTGGGTAAAACGGGTTGGCTATCTTTAAATGATTTTAATTCTCCGGTGAAAAGGTCTCCCATCCAGTATAAATATTGGAGATAAAGAGGGTCATCCAAATGAAAAGCAGCGCGTATTTTTGCAACATCTTCGGGTTTCATTCTGGGGTTGGATGGATCGACTTCGCTGGGTTGCCCCGGTGCGAGATGAACCACGGAATGGGCAATGACGGAAACCATCAGCAATAAAATGACCCTTTGAAAAAGATTTTGAAGGATGTAACGCCACATCATTTAAATGCCAGGGGTGAGTTCTAATTTCTTCCAATGATTAAAGTAGAAAAAAACGTCACCACTTTTTGTGGGTTTAATCTTTGAATAAGAACCGTCTTTTTCTACCATTACGATTTTTTTATCTAAAACCAAAGTTCCCAAACCTGCGTATAGAAAGGAATAGGGTTGGTCATCGGCAATCAATTGATGTAAACGATGAGCCAGGGTTTTTTGGGTTTCAATATTGTACTCTTGACGAATTCGGAGGATCAGATCATCGGCTTGGGGGTTATTGTAACCGACGAAATTTAGTTGGTTTGGCCCCGATTGGCTGGAGTGCCAGATTTGGTATAAATCGGGATCGACTCCCATGCTCCAACCCAGAATAACGGCATCAAAATCTCCCGTGTTGATAAAATCCTGAAGGAAAACAGCCCACTCAAATAATTGTGTGTTGCATTTGATCCCAATTTTACGCCAGTTGTTTTGTGCGATGGTCATAATGGCTTTACGGATGGGATTCCCATTGTTGGTAATCAGGTTGAATTCAAACTCCTGACCATCTTTTTCTAGCCATCCTTCTTTGTTTTTCTTCCATCCTAATTCCTCAAAAATGTGAATGGCCATTTCCGGGTCATAAGGAAGGGGTTTAATGGAATGATCATACCAGATCGTATTTTTCGGAAAAGGCCCAGTGGTCTGTTCCCCTTCGCCATATAAAATATATTGAATAATTTCTTCGATGTTGATGGCCATCCCAAGGGCTTTTCGAATCCTTTTGTCGGAGAAAATTTCTTTTCGGTTATTGTAGCCAATATAACTGAATCCAAAACCCAAACTGGAGAAGGATTGGTATGCTTCATCTTTTTTGTATCGTGCGGCCTGGTGGGGCAGTGGGCTGTAGCGATCGATTGCCCCAGTCCGAAATTCAACCTCCTGTGTGAGATAGTCCGGAATGACACGATAATAAAAGTCTTTATATTCGGGGGTCCCTTCCCAATAATGATCATTGCGGGCCAAGTGAATGAGTTCATCGCTCTGCCATTCCACAAAACGAAAGGGCCCGACTCCAATGGGTTTTCGATTAAAGTGGCTATCCCTCAACCCAAAAGTGTCTTGAGCGGTTTTAGAAATTCCTCTTTGGGTGATTTCCCCCAGTAAAGCGTCTTCGTTCAGCAAATGTTCCGGTAAAATGCCCATGGTCCAAGCGTTAATGGCAGGAGAAAAGAGGCGTTTATAGACCACCTGTACGGTTAAAGGATTCAGAATTTCGACTTTTTTAACGGGTTCAAAATCGGATGTTCGGGGAGAAAGATTCTTGGGGTTCATAATGGCTTCATAGGTAAATTTGACATCCCCGGCATCAAATAGATGTCCATCGTGAAAAAAAACATTGTCCCTGAGGTGAAAAAGAATAGTGGGGTTGTGTTCAACCATCGGGAGAAAGACCGGAAAATGGTTCTTAATTTCCCCTCTTTTTTCCTGGGGTTTAACCCGGATCCATTTTTGATAGGGTGGGTTTTTATCGTATGTTTCTCCAATGATGGGTTTTATGCGATTAAAAAAATCCTGATCCACTTCCCGGAGCGAAAATTTTATTCTCTCCGGAACTTGAATGTCCACTTCCACAAAAACGGGTTTTCCATCTTTTCCAGGAATCGGAATGGTCTCGGTTTTTTCTTCCGGTGGTAAAAGTTCAATTTGGGTCACAAGGTCTTTTAAACCCTCCAACCGATTTTGTCTAATCGTTTTTCTGATTCTAGATTCGAGTTCTTTGGCAGTCACAGGCGTTTTGTCGGGGAAGAATTTTTCTGGATTGACGACAAGATAGGCTGTTTCTGAAATTTCCCATTCTGTTGCCAGCCGGCCACGAAGGTTTAAATTTTCATCTAAGTCCAAAAGACCCTCAAACACCAGCCCAGAAATTCGACTGCTGGAGGTGTCCGCATTGAGAGTGGGATTTAAAATTTTCGCATCCCCAATAGAGGCTTCGATAAATTTTAGGACACGCTCTGGGTTTCCGGTGGTTTGACTTTCATAGGTGGGAACCCAAAAGTAAGATTGAAGAAGGGTCAGGATTAAAACAATAGGGGTGAGGATCAGGAGGAGTTTTAAGTTCATTAATCCAATATTACGGTTCCATGGGTTTGGGTTTCATTGTTTTTATTTGGTAAAAAGGTAATTGAAGAAAACCTATTTTATTCCTGAACCTATGGAGTGTCAAATCTAGAATGGGGCCATGAGTCATAATTGGGTACCAGATTAAAACATTCAAAATCAAATAATTGGAGATGTTTAGGGTTAATTATGATTTCCCCAATAGCTATTGACATGGGGTTTTGGGGTTTATTAAACTGGTTTTAAAGATGAGATATAGTGCTAGGGGTGCCCTTTGGCTGAGAGCAGCGGAGGACTTGGTAGATGGTTAGGACCTGAAAGCGGGTTTGAAAAGCCCTGACTCTATCTTAGGATTCGGCGCAACCCTTGGAACCTGAACTGGTTAAGCCCAGCGTAGGAAAGCAGGTTAAAATCAGTCTATATAGTAATGATATAAACCTGATTTTAAGCCGTGCTTCAAAAGGGGTACGGCTTTTTATTTGTGCTGTAAGGAAGACCCTTCCATGGTGATTTTAGTGAATGGAGAAGAAAAGGAGTTAGATAAACCCTTAAACATTAGAGGGCTTTTACAGCTTTTGAACCTTCAAGAAGAAAGAATTGCTGTGGAGGTTAACTTGGAAATCGTGGATCGACAACTATTTCCTTCTTTTGAACTAAAAGAAGGCGATAAGGTGGAAGTCATTAGTTTTGTTGGAGGCGGCTAACATTTATCCAGGTCAAGTCCGATATAAATTAAAGGAGTTAAAATAATGAAGGAAGATACCTTTTATATCGCAGAGAGGGAAATCAAATCCCGGTTAATTGTTGGAACCGGAAAATATAAAGATTTCCCCCAAACCGCAAAGGCCATTGAGCGTTCCGGAGCCCACATGGTTACGGTAGCGGTCCGGCGAGTGAATATTACCGATCGTTCCAAAGAAAACCTTTTAGATTTTTTAGATCCAAAAACCTATATTATTCTTCCCAATACCGCTGGCTGTTATACCGCCAAAGAGGCCATCCGAACCGCTCAATTAGCAAGGGCGGCAGGCGTGTCCGACTTTGTGAAGCTTGAGGTTATCGGGGATCAAAAAACGCTTTTTCCGGATAATGAGGCCACCCTTGAAGCGGCACGAGTCCTGGTTCAAGAGGGGTTTATTGTGATGCCTTATGCCAATGATGATCCGGTAATGGCCAAAAAACTGGAAGACGTGGGTTGTGCCGCTGTCATGCCCCTTGCGGCTCCAATCGGTTCAGGGTTGGGCGTTTGTAATCCATATAATATTCGGATTATTAAAGAGACGGTCAGGGTTCCGGTCATTGTGGATGCAGGCGTTGGGGTTCCTTCGGATGCCGCCATCGCAATGGAAATCGGTTCTGATGCCGTTTTAATGAATACAGGGATTGCAGGGGCAGGGGATCCGTTGGCAATGGCGGAGGCCATGAAATGGGCTGTTATTGCAGGTCGATTGGCCTTTCGGGCAGGCAGAATTCCAAAAAAGCTTTACGCAACGGCCAGTAGTCCAGTGGAAGGAATGATTGAATAGACCTCCTTTGTTTCATTCCCCTAGGCTGTTTAGACTCCCTTTGGGGTTTATCAAGGGTAGCCATTTCCTGTTTTCCTTCCATGAACCTTTTTTTATTGGGTGGGGTTTTGAATCCCTTCAATCTGAATCCGGTGGTTTTGTCTGTGCCTAAAATCAATTTGAACCTGAGGAAGGATTGTGAAAGGCCCAACCGTCGATTTTTCACTTTATCTCATTACCGATCGTCATCAGCCGAAAGCCAAAACCCTTTTTAGTGCGGTTCAAGCCGCATTAGAAGGGGGTGTTCGGGCGGTTCAATTGCGTGAAAGAGACCTTAATCCCCAGGAACTTTTTCCCTTAGCGGTTGAATTAAGGAAGATGACACGCTCCGCAGATGCAAAATTTTTTATAAATGACCGGGTCGATTTAGCCTTGGCTGTGAAAGCGGATGGGGTTCATCTCCGCAGGGATAGCTTTCCTATTTCAGCGGTTCGGAGGTTAATTGGAAAAGAAAAGTTGATCGGAGTGTCCACCCATTCTTTGAAGGAAGTCAGACAGGCGGAGGAGCAAGGTGCGGATTTTGTGACCTTTGGGCCGATTTACTCCACCCCATCAAAGGCCCCTTTTGGCAATCCCATCGGTCCAGAGGCCATTGCGGAGGTGAAAAAAAATACCCATCTTCCTCTTTTTGCTTTGGGGGGAATCAAATTAAATCGCCTGGAGGAGGTTATGAGGATGGGTTCAAATGGAGTAGCCCTAACCTCTGCGATCCTCGGAAGTGAAAATGTGAAAAAAAGTGCAATCCAATTCCAAAAAGCGATAAAATCTTTCCTTGTCCTTAAAGAAAAAGTTTGAAACAAAGGATCATTTTTTGTCAAATTTCGGTTTGGAATTAAAAGTTGCTGTTTTTAAAATTAAAAAAGTGTTGTCAGAGTTGACCGTCAAACCGTTCGGTGCTAGAATTATAAATGTTTGGAGTTACGATAGGATTTTCCCAACGATGCAATAAAGTTTAGTCCTTTAAAATTTATTGCACTCTGTAGAAAAAGGGGGGCTCGTGAGTGAATCCAAAAAAGGTCAAGGGCGGATCGGCCCACTGAAAAACACCATGAAAAAACTCTCGAACCAGCTGTCAGGGGATGATGCTTCCCGGGAGGGAAAAGTGAGCGAGTATCAACGGGAGATCGAAAAACTTCATGTACAAATAAAATCCATGGAGGAAGAATTGCGGGACTTTTATCAGTCCAGGGGGCAACTCGATCAGGCGTATAAACAAAATGAACGATTGGCCGCAGCCCTCCAAGAGGCCAAGACGCAGATCGAAGCGCTCCGATTAGAAATAGAAAAGCTAACCGCACCTCCGTCCAGTTTTGGTATTTATTCTCATGCCAATGAAGACGGAACCGTTAATGTTTTTGTTTCTGGCCGAAAAATGAAGGTGAACCTCCGACCTGGAATTAATGTAAGCGATTTGAAAAAGGGACAGGAATTGATCCTCAATGAAGCTTTAAATGTTGTGGAGCTTAAAGATTTCGAAAGCCAAGGGGAAGTGGTAAAGCTAAAAGACCTTTTAAGTAACCATAGGGCCATTGTTACCCTCCGGACCGATGAGGAAAGGGTTGCAGATTTGGCCGAACCTTTAAGTAAAACCAAAATCAGTGTGGGAGATCATCTTTTGTTTGATCCGCGTTCAGGATACCTTCTTGAAAAACTTCCAAAATCGGAGGTGGAGGAACTGGTCCTGGAGGAGGTTCCTGATGTGAGTTATACCGACATTGGGGGATTAGAGTCTCAGATTGAAACGATTCAGGATGCGGTGGAACTTCCTTTTCTTCATGTGGATTTGTTTGCTGAACATAAACTTCTTCCTCCCAAGGGCGTTCTCTTGTATGGACCGCCAGGATGTGGTAAGACTTTAATTGCAAAGGCAGTAGCCAATTCAATTGCAAAAAAGCTAGGAAACCAAACCGGGAAAGATATTCGGAGTTTTTTCCTGCATGTCAAAGGACCGGAATTATTAAATAAGTATGTGGGGGAAAGTGAAAGGCAAATACGGGAAGTTTTTAAAAAGGCAAAAGAGAAAGCAGAAGAAGGGATGCCGGTCATTGTTTTCTTTGATGAAATGGATGCTCTGTTTAGAACACGGGGAACGGGAATATCCTCGGATGTGGAATCCACCATTGTCCCACAATTTCTTTCTGAGATTGACGGGGTTGAGCGGCTTAAAAACGTGATTGTTATTGGGGCCAGTAACCGGCAAGATTTAATCGATCCAGCCGTTCTCAGGGCGGGCCGGCTGGATGTTAAGATAAAGATTGAAAGACCCGATCATAAAGCTGCAAAGGATGTTTTCTCTAAGTATTTGACGAGCGGATTACCGTATCATCAAGAGGAGCTGGATCGAAGCGAAGGAAAGGTTGAGCAACTTACCGAAAGGTTAATCCAGGAAACCGTGGAACGAATGTACAGTACATCTGAGGAAAACAGGTTCCTTGAAGTGACCTATGCCAATGGAGAAAAGGAATCCCTTTATTTTAAAGACTTCTCCAGCGGGGCCATGATAGAGGGGATCGTCTCCCGCGCAAAAAAATATGCCATTAAACGGTTGATTGCCACCGGGGTCAAGGGAATTCGTGGAGAAGATTTAATGATGGCCATGCGGGATGAATTTAAAGAAAATGAAGACCTTCCCAATACCACCAATCCCAACGATTGGGCAAAAATCGCCGGTCGTAGAAGTGAAAAAATTATTCATGTTCGAACCATAGGAGGAAAATCATCCGAGTCTAGAAAGATCGAAACCGTTACCACTGGTCATTATTTATAGCCACCCTTTTTGTTTGCCCCTTTTAAAAATGAGGTTTCCATGACCACCAAGCGAATTCTGGGAACAGAAACAGAATTTGGAATTGCAACCCGCGGCCCCGTGGCTCTGGACCCCGTCTCAAGCTCAATCCTTTTAATTGGCCATTTTCCACATTTACTTTCTCCAAATGCTATCTGGGATTATGAGAACGAAAATCCTCTCCTGGATCTTCGTGGTTTTGAAGTGGAAGGGGAACGTGAAAGACCGGATCCCGATTATAACCGAATGCTCAACAAGTTAATGTCCCATGGAGGTCGACTGTATGTGGATGGAGCCCATCCTGAATATTCGACTCCGGAATGTACCAACCCCAAAGAGGTGGTTTTGTATGAAAAGGTGGGGGAAGAGGTCCTAGACATTAGTTGTGAAATGGCCAACCGCCTCCGGTCCGAGGAAGAGAAGTTTATTCTTTACAAAAATAATACAGATGGAAAGGGCAACAGTTACGGGTACCACGAAAATTATTTAATGTCCCGTTCAACTCCGTTCGAGCGCCTATTGGAGCAGTTGGTTCCCTTTTTTGTGACCCGCCAAATTTTTGCAGGTTCAGGAAAGGTAGGTTCTGAAAATAAAACGGATTCTGCTTCTTACCAGATCTCTCAACGTGCTGACTTTTTTGAGGTCTTGGTTGACCTGAATACGATGGTCAAACGTCCCATCATGAATACCCGGGATGAACCTCATGCGGACCCCAAAAAATATCGAAGGCTACATGTTATTATCGGGGACGCCAATATGTCCGAGGTGTCCACTTACTTAAGGGTTGGCAGCACCGCTTTGGTCATGGGAATGATCGATGAGGGATATTGGGTCAAGGGCGTTGATTTGGATGATCCCGTCCAAGCACTGAAACAAGTGTCGCGGGACCTCTCTGTTAAAGGTGGTATAAAGATGGTCAACGGGCATGAAGCCACCGCCATTCATATCCAGCGGGAGTATTTGCGGAAGGCCAGCGAATATGTGGCCTCTAAGGAAGGGGAACCCTGGATGAATGATGTTCTAACCCGTTGGGAAAATATTCTCAACCGTCTGGAGGAAGATCCTCTGAAACTTTCCCGGGAACTGGATTGGGTAATTAAAAAGGAATTGATCGAATCTTACATGGAAAAGAGAGGGTGTGGATGGGAAGATCCACGGGTGTCAATGATGGATTTACAATATCATGATCTTCGCAAAGGAAAAGGGCTTTATAATACCCTGGCAAAGGGAGGTTATGTTGATCGGATCGTGACAGATGAAGAGGTGAAATCGGCCCATGAAAAACCTCCTGAAGATACTCGCGCGTATTTTCGGGCCATGTGTTTAAAGAAATTTCCTAAGGATCTTTACGCAGCCAGTTGGAGTTCGGTACAATTTGATGTGGGAAATAGTTCAATTAAGAGTATTCCTCTCCTGGAACCTTTGAGGGGAACCAAAGAGTTGATTTCGGATTTGCTGGAAAAATCCGAAACCCCCGAAGAACTCATCAAAGGGCTTGCGACTTAAGGAGGAAGGGCATGGGACAGCAGGAAAAAAAGAAAGATAAGCGAAAGGAACCCGCCAAAAAGGACGGGGATGTTCATCCCAATCCCGAAGTCATCGAAAAAGGGAAAAGGATGAAGGAAGATTTGGATAAACTAGTTGATGAAATTGACGATGTATTGGAGGAAAACTCTGAAGAATTCGTCAAAAACTATGTTCAAAAAGGAGGAGAATAAAAGGTTTGATCTCTCCAAGGGATTTTTTCGGTTCATCTAGTTTTTATGATTTAATTCTTCGGGACCATTCCCATCTTCTCCCCCAAATTCCTGGGGATGCTTCGCCTTTTTCTCAGGAAACCTTGGGAAAGGTTCCCCACGGAACAACCGTTCTGGCCTTGAAAATTAAGGAAGGGGTGATCATGGCGGGAGATCGGATGGCCACGGAAGGGTATCAAATCTCGGATCGCCGTATCGAAAAGGTTTATAAAACAGATGATTTTTCAGCCATTGCCATTGCGGGGGCTGCGGGGCCTTGTATTGAATTAGCACGTCTTTTTCAGACCGAGTTGGAGCATTATGAAAAACTGGAGGGAACCCCGCTATCAACGGAAGGAAAAGCCAATAAGCTTGGCCAAATGGTAAAGGCAAACCTTCCCCTGGCCATGCAAGGGTTGATGGTGGTTCCTATTTTTTCAGGGTATGATGGTCTTAAAGATGAAGGCCGGATTTTTAAATATGACGTGACTGGGGGACGCTATGAAGAAATCGATTATTATGCGACTGGTTCCGGTGGAAAAGATGCACGAAGTACAATGAAAAAAATTTTTAAAAAAAATATGAACCAGGAAAAAGGGATTCGTTTAGCCTTAGAAGCGCTTTATGATGCCTCCCAGGAAGATATTGGAACCGGAGGCCCCGACTTGGTCCGAGGAATTTATCCTACCGTTAAGATCATGACCCGGAAGGGCATCTCTGATATCGACACTTCCCGTATTAAAAATATCTATCACGAAATGATCAATCAAAACCAAGGAGAGTAAAATGCTCCCGTACTATGTTTCCCCCGATCAAATGATGCAGGATAAGGCGGAGTATGCCAAAAATGGTATTTCAAAGGGTCGTTCTATTATCACGATGGAATACCAAGAGGGAATCCTATTGGTTGCCGATAACCCCAGTGTTTCCTTAAATAAAATATCTGAAATTTACGATAATATTGCTTTTGCTGGGGCTGGAAAATATAGTGAGTTTCAAAACTTAAGAAAAGCCGGAATCCGGCATGCAGATTTAAAAGGGTATGCCTACAGCCGGGAGGATGTGACGGCTCGATCATTGGCCAATGCCTATTCAGAAACTCTTGGAACCATTTTTAGTCAGGATATTAAACCATGGGAAGTGGAAATCCTGGTGGTTGAAATTTTTCAGTTACCCCGAGAAAATGAAATTTATCGGATTTCTTTTGATGGCAGTATTATGGATGAAAAAGGGTTTGCCGCGGTTGGGGGAAAAGCCGAGGACTTAAAAAATCATTTGAAAGGAAAATACAGAAAAAATACCTCTCTAACCGAGGCTTTGGAATTGGCATTAAAAGGTTTCGAAGAGGTGGTGGATAAAAAAATAGGGATTGAAAATCTTGAGGTGGCTGTGTTAGATGGGAACCGAACGGGAAGAAAATTTAAACGTTTTTTGCAAAGCGAATTAAATCATATCTTGGGGAAACACAAGGGATGAAAAACCGGATTTTCGGATTGGAAAATGAATACGGTTTAATTTTTTCGCCCAACGGGAAAATTTACCTTCCCATGGAAAAAGTTTTGGGGTATATCTTTGAAGGACTCATTCCAAATAGTTGGCCATCCAATGCTTTTTTGGTGAATGGAGCGCGTTTTTACCAGGACACCGGATGCCATCCGGAATATTCCACACCCGAATGTGATAACGTTTCTGACCTGGTGGTCCATGATAAGGCGGGGGAGCGTCTTTTGGAAGATTGTTTGCCCATGGCTCAGAAGCGCCTTAAAGAAGAGGGAATTGCCGGGGAGATTTACATTTTTAAGAATAATACGGATTCTAGCGGAAATACCTATGGGTGTCACGAAAACTATTTGATGGAGAGAGACCTGGACTTTTGGAAAATTACAGAGCAATTGATCCCATTTTTTGTCACCCGCCAAATTTATACTGGATCGGGTAAGTTGTTGAAGGTGGGAGGGAAGTCTCATTATTTCATATCTCAAAGAGCACAGCATATACACGAGAAAACGTCTTCTTCCACCACGTCATCGCGAAGTATCATTAATACACGGGATGAACCCCATGCTGATGCTGAAAAATATCGGCGCCTTCATATAATTGTTGGGGATTCTAATATGTCGGAGTACACTACCTATCTGAAGGTTGGGACCACTGCGGTGGTCCTTTCTATGATTGAAAATGGGGTGACCATTCCAAACATCAATTTGGAAGATCCGGTTAAGGCCATTCGCGATATATCCAAGGATTCCACTTTGAAAAAACGGGTTAAATTAGAGGATGGCAGAGAGTTGACTGCGCTAGAGATGCAAAAAATCTATTTGGAACATGCCCGAAATTATTTTGAGAACAACCCGGAAGACTCTGACCAAGTTGTGGAGGATATTCTGGACCGGTGGGAATATGTATTAAAAGCCCTTGAAGAGGACCCGATGCAACTTTCCAGAGAGGTGGATTGGGTGATTAAAAAAGAATTGATGGCCTCTTATATTGAGAGAAAAGACTCTGGGTGGGATGACCCTCGCATTTCAATGATTGATCTTCAATATCATGATATTCGAAGGGACCGGGGGCTTTATTATCTCTTGGATAAACAAGGGCTGGTAGAACGGATTTCGGAGGAAAAGGATATAAAAGAGGCCATGCAGAATCCCCCGCAAACAACCCGTGCAAAAATTCGAGGTGACTTTATCCGTTTCGCAAGGGAAAAAAACAGATCCTACAGCGTGGATTGGACCTTTTTAAAGTTAAACGGATATTGGGAAGAGACCATTCTGTGTATGAACCCCTTTCTTGCTTCCGATAAGCGGGTGGATGAGCTGATCTCCTCTATGAGTGGTTCCAGAAGGTAAATCTAATGGAACCCAATCCACCTGAACACCGGGTTTTCCCCCTCTTTTTCTTTCCAGTTTTTGTTCTGGGTGCATTCCTCCTTTTCAACCAACCAGTTGTTCAGGGTCACGTCAAAAGGGTTTTTGAAGTTCCTCAAGGAAAAATCCTCTATTTTACGGAGGTTGAGCCCGACGGCGAACATTATCTTTCGTTGAAGTGTTTTAATCGAACCATCCCCTTATTTAATACGGGTTCTCCAAAGGAGGTGGGTGCTTTCATTGGGGTCGATTTGGCTCAATCTAAAAAACTGCACTCCTGTGAATTAGAAAAAGAAGATAAAATGGGGACCCGGATCAAAACTAATTTTTGGGTTAAAGTAGTAGATGGGGCCTTTAGGACCCAGGAATTAACGGTTCCCAGTGCGATGGTTGATTTAAATCCTCCAACGCTCAAACAGGTCAATCAAGAAAAAAAAGATGTGGATCAATTATGGAGTCATTCCAATCCTGAAAAACTGTGGGAGGGAGATTTTATTGTTCCGATCAACGGGGAGGCTCGGGGAAGTTTTGGGCTACGGAGAGTTTTTAATGGTCAACCTCGAAACCCCCATACAGGAGAAGATTTCAGTGCATCCTTAGGAGAAAATGTTTTTTCCTCTAACCGGGGAATCGTGAAATTAGTAGGGGATCATTTTTTTAGTGGAAAAAGTATTTTCATTGATCATGGGGTGGGGGTTTATACCATGTATTTCCATTTATCAGAAATTCTAGTTGGAGAGGGGGAAATTATTGGAAAGGGTAAGATCATTGGAAAAGTAGGGTCCACCGGACGGGCCACAGGGCCACACCTTCATTGGGGATTACGAATTAACAATACTCGAGTGGACCCTTTATCGATTACCCGCTTTTCGTTAGACCCACCATCCAAATAAATATTTGTGGGAAGAATAGGTTATGGGATAAAAAAAGCCCCTCACTGAATGGCGAGGAGCTTTTTTTCAAAATGAATTAGACTTTTTGGACATTTGAGGCTTGTGGACCCTTGGTGCCGTTGGTCACCTCAAATTCTACTTCTTGTCCTTCATTCAATGTTTTGAAGCCCTCTCCCTGAATGGCAGAGAAATGAACGAATACATCTTCTCCATTCTCCTGGGATATGAAGCCATAGCCCTTGTTAGCGTTAAACCACTTTACATGACCTTTTGCCATTACTACAGACCTCCTTGCTTGCGGAAACCAAAGCGTTTGCCTGGTCCCTTTGAACAGAAGAGGAAGAAGCGAAATTTTTGAGCGATCAAAAAGGGGTACCTCTCCCTCTAATTAAATATCACCTACCGGTTAAACTATTAACAAAACAAATAATAAATGTCAAGAATTTTCAATTTGTTTGTAATTTTTTGCAATTTCATTCCAATTTTCTTTCCTTTGGGTCGGTGGTTATTCCCAATAAGTAGTTTAAGGTAATTTGAGTTTCTATTGTTCTGGGATGACTTGAAGGGAACCGGTCCGGGTCCTTTCCCAAAAAGGTTCATATTATCCAGTTGCAGATCAATTCCTCAGGGAAAGATAAAAAAGAGGGGGAGCCGATATAGGAATTGGATCTAAATCTTTCGGGAAGGAAGTTCGAGCCCTGGGGTGGGTACGGGTTAGTCCTTCCTTTTAAAAAAACGGCTGATTAAACCCCCTTGGTCTTGCTCTGCTAAAGTCTCCAATTCTCCTGGGTCTAACCAAACCCCCGAACAGCCGCTACATTGATCAATTAAAATGCTTTGAAAGGAGATTTCTTTTAAAGGGGCACCGCATTTAGGGCACCTCATGTGGGCCAATTCTTTTACTTTCTGCTCTTCTTTTGCTTTTTTTTCTTCCTCTCTTCTTTGGAGCAGTTCCTTGTCCTTTTTCATAAAAAATTCATCTTCTTTCGCCTTTTTCATGTCATCCCAGGCATTCCCCATCTTTTACCCTCCTTCTTCTCTCCAAAAAAATTCCGATCAAATCTGCTTATTAAATCTTGAAATAATTTAGCACCCTTACAATGTAAGGGTCAAGGTGGAAATTACCGTCTTGAATCATCGGGATGAATGAATTATAATCGGAAGGTTTTAAAGATTATCCGGTTTGGGAAATTTGCTCCCTTCGTATCAGGGATGCCTCCCCCCATTGGGTTGCCTGTCCTTATTATTTCTATTTCGTGGGGGACCCACGGGAAAAAGGTTTTTATAGATGAATGGCGCCCAACTCATCCTAGGGGTAATTTTCCTTTTATTGTCAATGTTTTTTAGAAATTGGGGGAAGGTTAATTTGCGTTTACCAAAAGTCCAAAGACCATTGGCTTTTCAAAACAGAAAATTTGAAGTCCTTTTGGCAATGATATGGCAGGGTTTATTGGTGATTGGCCTTCTTTTAATCTTTTTGATAAAATTTTGGTTGGGGGTCCTGGCCTTTTTGTTCTGTTTTTTTATATTGTCCCCGTTTTTGGTTTTTTCGTTTAATAAGGTATTGGGCTATGATAAAGTGCGAATCCAGCCCAGGGGACCCTTTTCATAGAAAAAGGGGTTCGGATGGAAGAAAGCGATTGGTGGAAGGATTTTAGGTTTAGGATGGGACCCTCTGATTTTGGCATGCAGGGGTCGATGAGGAATATTCGGTATAGCCGTATACAGGGAAGTCATATCGTTAGACTTTGGATTCAGTATGATGTAAAAGAAAAGATGAAATGAATGTTTGTTTGATCAAACCTGGCCTTATCGAGGTTGGATGGCCCCGAAAAACCCAGGGATAGGATTTTCCGGTGGAATAAAAATTAAAGGTTCAGTATTAAGGTGAAACAGATTGGGAAGAAACCAAACTAATGGGAAAAAGGACAAAAGGAGAGTGAGATGAGTGATGAGGTGGGTAACTTAGAAGCGATGCTGGCAAAGGAAACCTTATCAAAAAAGGAAATTTATGAAGGATTGATCACCCGGTTTATTGAGACCCTTCGGGGGTATCATAAGAAAACCGGGATTGATTCCGATCCTAAAGAGGTTAAAACGAAAATACGGGGTTATATGGAATCTGCCTTTAAAGAGGTGGGGGTTGATGTAGAAATAGCGGATCAGGAACAGTTTGAAAAAGTCAAAGAAATTGTAGATTATGAAATTCAGCTTTTTCGAATCGATGTGGTAGATGGTGATCTCAGTGAGAAACATAATCAAGTTTGCGAGGACCTTATCAAAAAATTTCCTTCTTAAATCTGATTCAATGTTAGAATAGACCCTATGGAGTTATTATGAAGACAGCGGTTGAAATCCTTGAGGAAAAATTATCGAAAAAATGGTTGTCCAATAAAGCGGTACGAGACGGTATGCTGGCCTGTTTTATAAAAACGTTTCAAGAACATGATAAGAAAACGGGAAAAATTAGAAGGGAAGCCGAAATAAATAAAATAGTCCATGATGTAGCGGAAACCATCTTTCATGATTTGGGGGTAGGTTTTGAGGTTCCTACAAAGGAAGAGTTAATTCGGATTAAGAAATTGATGAATGACCGTTTAGAAATGGCCCAATTTGGAGGTGAGGATCGCCTTCTTTTCGATGAGCACGAGAGGACCTGTGAAGCCTTACTATCCAAAATGGATGAGAGTTCAGAAGACTCTGCCAGGAAACCGTAAAAAAGGGCATTCTTTTTAGGGGGAAAAAATAAAAAAATCATTTACTTTAAAAAAAATTACCATTTTAACCTTTACAAGGATTTGATATTATCCAACAGAAAGGGGGTTATCCCCAAAAGTGGTGTCCATAAGCCAATCCTTTCTTTATGAAGGGTCCGCCCTGATTTCCGATCCCATTCACGGGTATATAACCTTTACTGTACCCACCCATCTCAATCCCAAAGAGGTTACCGAAAAGGATCTGATTGATTCTCCGTGGATGCAGCGGCTGCGCTATATTTACCAGCTTCAGAGCGCCCGATGGGTTTACCCTTCCGCGGAACATAGCCGCTTTCAGCATTCCCTCGGTGCAATGCATGTGGCTGGGCGGTTTGCTAAACATTTATATCCCTCTTTAAAAGTTCTAGTCCCCGATTGTCCATCCGCGAACTATATTGAGGAGCTTTTAAGGGTGACTGCCATGGTTCATGATATCGGCCATGGTCCTTTCGGTCATTTTTTTGATGAAAATTTTTTGGAGAAATTCGGGATAACCCATGAAAATGTGGGACAGCGGATCATTCTGGAAAAGTTAAGCCCCCTGATTAAAAAAATACGGCGGAGCCCCATAGGCCCTTTTGAGGAGGGTGAAACTTTAGATCCAGAACATGTCGCCTTTTTGATTCTAAAAGATGCCAAAAAAGACAGCTCTCGTTTTCCCCGTTGGTTAGGATTCCTCCAGCCGACCATCGGAGGAACTTATACGGGAGATAATTTAGATTATGTCCTGAGGGATTCTTATATGTGTGGGGTAGCCGTAGGCCCCGTGGATCTGAACCGGTTGATCCATTATACTTTTTTCTCTGAGAAAGGCTTGACCCTTCATAAGGTGGGCCTTCCAGCCTTGCACATGTTTTTAAATACCCGTCTCTATTTGTATTCCAACGTTTACTATCATCGGACCACCCGTGCCATCGATATTCACCTTCGGGATATATTTACTGAAACGATTCAGATGATTTTCTCCCATAATCCCGTTGAAAACCTGGATCCCTATTTGGATTTGACAGATTGGTCCCTTTTGGAAGAAGTGCGGCGCTGGGGGCGTTCCACCTCCAAGCAGAGGCGGGCCTTAGCTGGGGAATGGGAGAAGATCCTATACCGCGATGTCAAATGGAAAATGGCCTATGATGTGGTCCTTCCCACTCGTGGGGGCGAGCGTGGAAGAGTCTTTATGGATCAAGAATTGGTTTCCCACCGGATTCGGGAGGAGTTACCTTCCACATTAAAAGATATTCCCTTTAAAGTGGACATGGCCAATCAAGATCCCCGGCCTTTAAACCCTTTAAGCATGGGAGAATTCCAGATCTATGTTTACAATCCTTCAACGCAAACAGTGTCGAAGGAATTATTAAAAGATTTTTTCGATTTTATTCCCGCCAAGATTGTACATTGCCGTGTTTTTAGCCTTAATCATGATTATGATTCCCAGTTTTCCAAAGCCGCTGAAAAAGTTTTGGGACTCGAGGACTCCAGTATCCAAACCAATGTTTAACAAAGAAAAATTTTTCAACCCCTTGAATTCTTTGCTCTTAAGTTGTCCATTTTAAAGGACTCTGGTAAGGTTAATTACAGGTTTTAGATTTGAAATTATAGGAGGGCTGGGATGAAGAAGGTTTTTGGGTTGGGTTTAATTTCTTTTTTTTCGTTTACCATTTTAGGGTGTGAGATGGCTGTTAGGCCAGGGCATCCGGGTTTTGTAATTTCCCCACCACCACCCCCTATGGTTAGGATTTCTGTTCGCCCCAGTTTGGTGTTTTTGGCTGATTACGGAATTCATGTGGCGGCCGATTTGGATTACTATATTTTTTACGATGGAAGTTTTTGGTTTTATTTCACCAATGATCATTGGTTCCGGGGGAGAAATTATGATGGCCCCTGGGTGTTTGTTGAAAGGGATCTTCCCCCCGGGTTAAGAAGAGTCCCCCCGGGCCACCTCAAAAAATTGGCAAAAGAAAAGAAACATAGAGGCCATGGAAAAGGAAAGGGTCATTAAGAAAATAGCCGGCAATTTCGATAAACCCATCTTACTCCTCTTGTTTTTATCATAAAGAAGGGTTCTTTTGCGGGTTTTCATTGACTTTCAAACCTTGAAGTTGTTATCTACCCAATTGGTTTATTTCCTCTCTTAAAAATACCAAACCTAATAGGTATAACCGCGATGAAGGCATTGGTCCTTGGAGCCCCAGGCCATCTCGGATCGAATTTAGTTCGTGTCCTTTTACAAAAAGGGTACCCGGTGCGGGCCTTTAAGCGGTCTGGGAAAAAAACTACTAGCCTGGATGGGCTTCCCATTGAATTTGCCGAGGGAGATTTTTTGCAGCAGGGAACGCTTCTCCGGGCTATGGAGGGTTGCGATGTCCTTTTCCATGCGGGTGGTTACTATCCTCTTAAAACCATTTCGGCAAAAGACGCTGTTTCACATGCTTTAAGAGAAATCGATTCCATTTTGAATTCCGCAAGGGAGATGGATATTCAAAAAGTAATTTTTACCAGTACCTTGACCCAGATCGGATTTCCAAAAGAACCTAAACGATTAGCCGATGAAACCAATCCCTTTGAAACCCGATTTACCAATAATCCTTACCTCATGGCCAAGCAGGCTATGGAGGAAGAGATTAGAAATCAAGTGGCCGGTGGCCTGCCTGTGGTGATGGTGAACCCAACTGTGTTTTTCGGACCCTATGACTCCCGGCCGACCAGCGGGACCCAAATCCTAATGATTGCCAAGCAGCAGATGCCTGCCTATGTGGATGGCCCCATCAATGTCATTGATGTCCGGGATGTGGCCATTGGGGAGGTTCTCGCTTTGGAAAAGGGGAAAATTGGGGAACGTTATATCCTTGGAAATTGGAATACAACCCAAAGAGAATTAAATGAGTTGATTGCAAAGCTGGCCAATGTTCCCGCTCCAAAACTCAAAGTTCCTGGTGGACTTGCCCGTTTGGGAGTAAAAATTGGGGAAGCGGCATTGAGTCTTATGGGGAAAGATCCTCCTGTTCCCTCTTTTATTGTTGAGGCCCTGTGTCATTTTCAACATTACGATTGCCAAAAAGCGGTTCAGGATCTTGGCCTACCTCAAAGTCCGGTTGAAAATGCTATTCGGGATGCCCTTACCTGGTTTAAAGAGCATCATTATCTATCCTCTTAGGTCTTTTCAGTTTAACACCCCCTAAAAACCATCTTTTAAATCCATCGATTTATTATCATCCCCTCCTAACTAGAGTCTGTATTTTAACATTCAACTTGCTGAATTTGCGTTGAAAAAGTATAGTAGGGAAACAAAATCAGCAAGGAGGATCAATGGAGCTTTTGAACGAACTTTCTTTCACGCTTGAGAAACCGCACTGGGCGGTCAACCC
>DASWJH010000104.1 GCA_036397255.1 Nitrospiria bacterium | reverse complement strand
GAATGACGAACTGGATTTTGCAGGAACCTCTAATACTTCAAAGGCTTCAACCACAGAATGACTTTGACTTGACCCTTGCCCTGTATGGACCTTAAACACTTTTTAACAATTTTTACCCACTCGATTACACGAAGACCCATTTAAACTATTGAGCAATTAATATGCCGGATCTTTTTTATCTGAATAGGAAGTCAAAAAATGACAGGAGATTTTTGGGTTTTATTTTAAATTTAAAAAAAAATTAAATGGGGATCGCGGATAGGCGCTTGTTTTTCCTAGGTAAGTTCACGAAAAGGAATAAACAGAAAATTTTTAGAAATTATTGGTCAGGTAGAATCAATTTTAGACATTTGGGTCTAATTCCATAAACTGGAAAGGGGAAAAAACAAATTTCTGCCTACTAAAGATAAAAAAATAAAGTAAATTCTATTTAAAAACCACTTTTAATAAAGAAATTTTCTAATGGGATCAGTAACTTATCAATAAGAGTTAAAAACCTGCCTATTTTTCCTCCCAATCGGTTAAAAATCTGCCTAACAATCATATTGTTTTCATTAACAGATAGGGAAGAAAATTGAAATTTCCTGGATTCACGTTTTTACATTCGGGAATGACGGGAGGGTTTTTCAGGTATGACGGCAAGGGTTTTCGGGAATTAGGGCCACGTATTTCAGGGATTAAAAAGAAGGGAGGTTTTCGGCATCCTGCTATTTTATATCATTGCTTTTAAACCTCCAGCAACACCAAAACCAGGAGCAGGAAAACCAGGAACGGATTCATAGCCTTGATCAAATAGGTTTCTGAATTTCAAATAGATCCTGACCTCATTAAACCAGAGGAACCCCCCAAGCAGATAATAATTACAGGATAAATTAACCGTCGTATACCCCGGACTTTTGTCGGTTAAAACCTTTCCATCCAGAAGAGTTAAGGTAAACGGCATTTTCTGGCTGTCTACCATATAGATATCTAAATTAAATGAAAATGTGGTTAATGGGGATAAAAGAAAACTGATCCTCCCCCGATTCTCCGGGCGAAATGCCAGTCTTTCTCCGCTTGTTTTGTCCTTCGTATCCAGTAATGTATAGGCTCCTTGAATCGTTAACATGGAAATCGGGTATAGATTTACCTTCAACTCAACCCCGTGGGTTTCGGCTTCCCCTATATTTTTTGCGCTGGTTAAATTCCTTTGAATCAGTTGTTCATACTCAATCCAAAAAAAGGCCAGATCCCAGTTGACTTTTTCAAAATAAACGGTATGTAATCCGATTTCCCCACTCACACTTCTTTCCGGACGCAGATTATCATTTCCCACCACAGGGAAGAATTGATCGGCCAAGGAAGGAGCGCGGAACCCTTTTTCCAGACTGGCCCGAACTTTCGTTTTTATCGGTATTATTTGATAGGCCATCGAAATTTTAGGGTTGACTACCGTTTCAAAATCGGAATTATCATCTACCCTTACCCCGGTTTGAAGGAAAAACCGATCCTCCCAGTTAAAAAGATTTTGAAAAAAATAGGCCAGATTCTGTCTGGATTGATTAACACTCCTGGGGGGACTGCCAAAAACTTCAATCACACTGTCCACTGATTCGTCCCTCAATTCAAACCCAAAAGAAAAGGTATCTAATTTCCCTAATCGGATATTCTGCTGCAGGTCCAATGTGAGGACTAGGCTGTCGGTGTCCTCAAAATAAGGAAACGGCCATAAAGGAGAGTCATTCGGGTTATCCAGCTTTAAATCCTTTTCCACTAAAGCGGCCTTCCAGGAAAGGCCTAGCCAGGGATTTACCCTTCCGTGAAATTGAACAGAATGAAAATAAAATTCTCTTTCAATTTCCCTATTTGGATCAAAAACCGTTATACCAACCGTGGTAATGTTTGGATCTATGTTTAGGTTAGGAATAATTTCTGTTCCCAATTCTTTTTGAGAGTCCTGAATACGGTAAATATAGGAAAGACGGTTATCTTTCCCGAATGAAAGGCCCATCTGTCCTGCAACCGAAATTCCCCTGAAACGATCCCTTTCAAATTGTCCGTGGGTGGTTACATGGGAAACCGTCAATGTGTAATCCAGAAGATGATTCAACCCTTCTACCGAAAACCCCTCACGAAAGGTCCTTTCATTCCCCGCCTCACCTTGAAGGGATAGTTGAAAAGGTTTTGAAGCCCTTCGGGTTATCATATTCACCACACCCCCAACGGCATCGGCACCATACAATGCAGACTGCCCACCCGGAACGATTTCAATTTGGGAAATTTCATCCATCATAAACCCCCCGAAATCAAACCCTCCCTGAAATGGGTCATTTAATCGTATGCCATCCTGAAGGATCAGGGTCTGGTTGGTATTGGCCCCACGGAGAGAAAGAGAGATCTGCTCTCCCAACGTCCCGGATTCCTGTAGACGCACTCCCGGTAATTCACTGACCAGTTCTTTAATTTCAACCGGATGTTTTTCCTCGATCTCATGGGAGGGGATAAGGGTTACCGAACTGGCGCCTGCATCGACCCCTTCTTCCAAACGGGTGGGAGTAGTAGCCGTAATATGAAGGGAAATAGGGTCAGAAAGATGATCCTCTCCTCCCTTCTTCCCTTCTGCAGGTACAGAAAAGGGAAATGCTCCTAATAGAATTAAAAAGGTAAGGGAAATACGAAGAACTTCTTGAAATGAAAGTTTCACTAGCGGAAAAAACATTTTTATTGTTATTGTTATCGATCTTTATAGGGGAAGAATTTGGAAAGTTCCAATTTCTTAATCTTGTATTTGAGTGTACTCAAAGGAATACCCAATGCCTTTGCAGTGGCAACTAGATTCCAACCCTCGCGTTCAAAAACCTTGATGATAAAATTTTGCTGAAAGGCATCCATCGCTTTATTAAAGGCATTTTCATCCTCTTTTTCCTTTGAAACCGTGAGGCGATATTCGATGGGAAGGTTTTCAAAATGAATGGTATCTCCCATGGATAGTGCTACGAGCCGTTCCATCATATTTTCCAATTCCCGAACATTGCCCGGCCAGTCATAGGAGCAAAGGGCTTCCTGAACGCTTTGATCCACCCTTTTAATCTGTTTTTTTAAACGAACATTGTAGCGTTGGACAAAAAACTCAACCAGTAAGGGAATGTCCATTAATCTTTCCCGAAGAGGAGGCAGGTTAATAGGAATGACATTCAGCCGATAAAAAAGGTCCTCCCGAAAATTTCCCTTCCGAACCGCTTCATTTAAATCGATATTGGTGGCGGTAATTAAACGGCCCTTGAAACGAATGGTTTTGCTACCCCCCACTCGTTCAAATTCCCCTTCCTGAATGGCCCGGAGAAGTTTACTTTGAAGCTCCAATCGGAGGTTGGCCACTTCATCTAGAAAAAGTGTTCCTCCATCTGCCAATTCAAATTTTCCGATATGTTGTTTGTACGCTCCGCTAAAGGCCCCTTTCTCATGCCCAAATAAAATGCTCTCCATTAATGTTTCGGGAACTGCACCCAGGTCAACGGTCACAAAGGGTTTATCACACCAACCGCTTAATCGATGAATATACCGGGCAAGGAGCTGTTTTCCTGTTCCGCTTTCTCCCAGAAGGAGAATGGTGGAAGATAACGGTGCAACTTTATTAACCAGCTTGTGGACCTCCTGCATTCTTGAACTCTGCCCAATAATAAATTCCTTTTCAATTAAAGGATCCATTTCACCCTTGAGATAAAGGATCTCCCGGTCATCCTTTCTACTTTTAAGCGCTTTATCCACCAGGAACAGGATTTCATCGTAGTCAAAACCCTTTGTAATATAATGGAAAGCTCCTAGCTTCATGGCTTGGACTGCTGTTTCAACTTCTTTTACCATGGAGATCATGATGACCTGAACGTCATTAAAACGGTCTTTTATTTGTTTGAGGATTTCCAGACCGTTCATATCCGGAAGGAGTATATCCAACAGGACCAAATCGATCTCTTGTTCTCCAAGGATCCGAAGACCGGAATGACCGTCTAAGGCTTTAAAAACATTATATTCCCGATTCAGTACCGCTTCGAGTGTATCCCGGATGCTTTCATCGTCATCTACAATTAGAATATTATTTCTTTTAATATCCATATCAACCTTTAAATATTAAGAAGAGATTTCTAAAAAGATTAAGGTATTTCCCTACATAAGTCAACGGGGTAGGGGATGATTCAAGGAAAAGGAAAGGAAGGGAATGAATATTTCAAAAATGGCTTTTTTACATAAATAATTCCGCTAGGCCATAGAAGGGATAGGTTCGATTAAATTCTTTCGGAGAGTTTATCAATCCTTAGGGTAATGTGATTTTTTGGACTATCAATGACCATTCTATTTTCACGATCTCCTTGAAACTGGAAAATTTCAAATCCGGGAATGCCCAGGAGTTCTCCACCCACATTTTCCTAAGCACCATTCCCAGCCAGATCAATCCACCCTCCGGTTTCATCATGCATCACCACAAAGTGCCCCGCTTGGTAGGCATCTCCAACTTTTCCCCGGTTTTAATCCAACGCAAACGCTAGGTGTCCCTGGACATCCTTACCCACAAATGAAAAATAATCGGATACGTAAATTAAATCGGATTTCACCTCTTGTGTTTCCGCCCCCACCTTCGATTGAAGGAGGCCAATGGCCACCATTCCGCTCCACCAAAACCAAAATGGAAATACCAGAATAATACCTGTTTTTTTTGAAAAGGAGAGTTTAATTCATTACGGCTCATTTACCCTCACTGCCCGTGGCGGAATCCACACTCCAAATCCCCGCCCCCTGCGCCGCGATAAAAAGAAACACAAAACAATAAAGCACTGCCAATTCCCCTTTATTAACCACCGGAAGAAGACCCTGGGTGCCATGAACCATCCAATAAGCAAACGCCATGAGTCCGCTGCAAAAAAATGCGGTCCAGCGTGTGAACAGACCAATCATCAACAATAGGCCCCCCACGAGTTCAACCGGCCCAGCGATATAGGTCACAAACGCCGGCGTTCCTTCATGGGCGGGAAGCGGAAATCCGAACAGTTTTTGCGTTCCATGCCAAATAAACAAAAACCCGATCACCATCCGCATGAGGGCGTATGTTTGCGCAGTAAAAGATTTCATAAACATAGGACGTTCCTCCTTCAATAAGTGGCTGGTTGTCTCCGAAAACGTATGTTTTGATTAACGCCCTTGATCCGTTGGATGCATTTTTATTCCGGAGGAGGAGGCTTGATTCATGGAAGGAATACCTCTTTCCTCTGGTGAGCGTGTAAGAAAATTTTTTCGCCGGCTGGCAATCAAAGACTTTAAATCCTCAATCATTATGAATAGGCACGGGACCAGGATCAGTGTAATGGCCGTGGCAAACAGAATACCATACCCCAATGATATGGCCATGGGAATCATAAAACGAGCCTGGCGGGAGGTTTCGAAAATCATAGGGGCAAGCCCCCCAAATGTCGTTAAAGTGGTTAATAAAATGGGGCGGAAACGGCGAATGCCCGCCCCGTGAATCGCTTCATAGGGCGATGCCCCGGATCTTCGTTGGCGGTTGGCATAATCGATCATGACCAAGGCATCATTCACCACCACACCGGATAAGGCGACGATTCCCATCATACTGATCACGCTGAGGCTGTACCCCATGATCATATGGCCAATTACCGCCCCCACCAATCCAAAGGGAATGGCGGTCATCACAATGGCAGGCTGAATATAACTTCGAAAAGGAATGGCCAAAAGCATGTAAACCAGTACCATGGCTAGCAGAAAACCAGATATCAAACTGTTCAGACTGTCCCGTATTTCAGCCTGGCGGCCCTCAAAACTGTAAGTTAAACCCGGATAATCCCGCTCCAACTGAGGAAGAACTTCTTCCTTTAAGGTGGCCATCACTTGATTTGTTTCACCGATCGGTTCCACGTTTGCCGTAACGGTTACTGTCCGGCGTGTATTATGGCGGGTAATGGTGGTGTAAGCTCTTCCCCTTTCAACCTGCGCCACTTGGTACAGGGGGACATCTCGGCCCGCCGGGGTTCGGATGAGCAACTGTTCAATATCAAATTCACTGACCCTCTGGTTTTCCGGAAGGCGGACCATTACCTTAATTTCATTCCGGCCCCGCTGTTGCCGCAAGGCCTCGGCTCCATAAAAAGCGCTTCGAACCTGCTGGGCAACTTCCCGGACGGTCAATCCTAAGCTGTGGCCTTCCGATAAAAGCTTAAAATCCAACTGCTCCTTGCCGGGGGTAAACCCATCATCGATGTCCTTCACATTGGGAAACTGGCGCATGGATTCGGCTATACTCTCACTTGCCTGATCCAGCTTATCCACATTTCGGTGGCTGAGTTCAACGGTTAAAGAGGCTCCCCTTCCCGGACCGCCACGGTCCGACTCAAACCTCAGAGATTCCAATCCAACAATCTGCCCCACCTGATCCCGCCATAACCGTGTCACCTCCCCGGTTTGTATGGGGCGAATCTTCGGTTCGGTTAAATGCATCTCCACTTCCACCTCGTTTTCATCAATCCGTCCCAGGTATCCCTCAACCAATTGGGAGGACCCATAGGGTTCCGAAATCTCAATCGCAGCGTTAAGAAGACGATCCCGAACAAGGACGGCTTTTGAATAAGGGCTGCCATAAGGAAGAATGGCCGTTGCAACAGCCCGGTCCGCCTCAACTTTTGGAAACAAAATAAAACCCATCCTCCCGCTGAAGGCATACCCCAATACAATCATTAGAAAAGCAAACCCAATGGCTACCGTCATGTAACGGTAGCGCAGACACCAGTCCAAAAATGGCCCAAACACATTTTCGATAAACCGGGAAAAAAGGGCACTGAAGCCTTGCTGCCGGTCATGCAAAAAACGAGTGACACGACTGCTTCCCTCACTTCGGGTGTGGGCCACATGAGAGGGAAGGACAAACAACGCCTCAATCCACGAAATGATAAAAACCATACAAACCACCAGGGGAAGGGTTTTAAAAATCTTACCAATCTCGCCTGGCACAAAAAACAACGGGCTAAATGCGACAATGTTGGTCAAAATACTGAAGCTGACGGGAAGTGCGATATCACGGGCCCCTTGGATGGCCGCTGGGATAAAGGCCATCCCTCTTTGACGATACTCGTATATATTTTCACCTGCGATGATCGCATCGTCCACTACGATTCCTAAAGCGATAATGAAAGCGAACATGGAAACCATGTTGATGGACACATCTATGAATGGAAGAAATATAAAGGCCCCAAGAAAAGAGGTTGGAATTCCCATGGTCACCCAGAAAGCAAGCTTAAACTCAAGAAAAGCTCCCAATAAGGCAAGCACCAGAAGGAGCCCAATGAAACCGTTCCGCAGGAGTAGTTCCAAACGTTGGCGGTATATATCCGACCGGTCATGGTGCGCTTCTAAATAGACCCCGGGGGGAAGATCGGATTCGATCTCCTCCAAACTTTTCCGAACCGCATCGGAAACGCCAATGGGGGTTTGTTCACCCACTCGATAAACCTCAACCATCATAGCGGGTTTCCCGTTATAGGTCAGAGACCGGCTTGACTCTTCAAATCCATCACGGACCGTCCCCAGGTCCCCCAAGCGTAAAACCGATCCGCCCTGTGTGGTCACAATAGGAATCTGACTGAAGTCGTTGGCCCAGTCCCGCCGTTCTTTCATGCGGAGAAGAATTTCGCCTCCACGGGTTTCAATACTGCCACCGGGAAGCTCAACTGCGGTGGTTTGAATCTTATCGGCAATCCCCCTCAGTGTAAGACCATAGGCTCGGAGGTTTTCCATTGGGACTTCAATCAGAACCTCATAATTTCTCACACCCACCAGGTCTGCCTGGGTGATTCCCGGTTCCTGCAGCAATCGGTCACGGACCTGCTCTGTCAATTCCCGAAGCACTTTTTCATTGGCGTCCCCGTAAAGCATAACCGCCAGCACAAACCTCCGCCGGTTTGAAAGGGACACCTCCGGTTCCTCGGCTTCTTCGGGAAAGGTTGTGATCCGATCGATCTCTTGTTTGATGTCCTGGAGCACCTTTTGGCCATTCACCCCCTCCACCAATTCGGCCGTAATGGTGGCACGGCCCTCTCTCGAGATGGCGGAGATCTCCTCCACCCCTTCAATATCACTAATGGCCTCTTCAACCGCTAAAACAATCCCCTGCTCCACCTCCTCGGGACTTGATCCCGGATAGGCCATATTGACCCGGATTTCATCGATTTCAAAATTTGGGAACACCTCTTTCTTAATTTTCAGGGACATAAAGAGACCACCCATCAGGAGAACGATCATCAACAGGTTGGGAGTCACACGGTTTCGGACCATCCAGGCAATGGGTCCCCGATACTCATCCCGGGCTTGTTCATCTTTTTGAGGGGTCACGGCTACGGCTTCTCCTTGGGTTTTATATGGTTTTTTAAGGGCTGCGGAGAAGATTTTCCCGGAATTTCTTCACTTTGGATCCGAAGAGGCATCCCCTCTAAGGGAGCAGCCAAATCCGTCGTGATCAACCGTTCACCCTCATGAATGCCTTCAGTTACATAAACCTGGCCACGGCCCCGAAACGCAACTTTTACCGGCCGAATTTTTAATGTGCTTTCTGAACCCATAATCCACACGTAGTCCCCATCCCGAAGGAGAGTCCGGTCAATGGCCGCGGCCTTTTCCAAATCCGTTCCTTCAATTTCCACCCTCACATAAGACCCGATTAATAGATGGGCGCCGTCAATAGAGGTGGAGCGATGGTGGAAAGGATCCGGAACGGAAACGATGATCCGGGCCATTCTTCCCTCCTCTTCAAGATCACTGGCCAGACGAATCACATTCCCGATTTTATAACCATCCCTTCCCCAACCCGATTCATTGTGGATTTTTACCCTCGAGCCACTCCCCTTACCGTTAAGGCTTGGAATTTGAATCCATCGGAGCTGATCCACAGGAACCAGAACCTCAATCCAATATTCGTCCGTTCCCACAAGCGTCGCAAGAGAAGTGGAAATGCTCACAATATCCCCCAAGTTTACCCCTCTGGTCTTGACGATGGCGTTAAAAGGAGCACTGATACGGGTCCTTTCTAAATCTAGTTTTGCCTTTTGGAGTACGGATCGTGCTTTTTCAATCTCCGCCCTTACGCTCTCCAGTTGGGGGGTTCTTAAAACCAGATCTCGGTCCCCCTCAGAAATGCTTTCCCCCAACATTTCAAATTCACTTTCCGCTATGGATTGTTGGCCCAACTCAAGCCTCAACTTGCTTTGGGCCTGGGCAAAATCGGCATTTCTCTGCTGTACCAATAGTTCATAATCCGAAGAATCAATCTGTAAAATTTTTTGGCCACGCTCGAACCGTCCTCCTGGAATCAGCTCTTTACTGACCCAAATAATCTCTCCAGCTACACGGGGTTTCAAATCAATTTCCCGTGCTGGACGAACCGTTCCCATGGCTTCAATCACCAGGTGCTGTTTTGAAAAATGAATTTTTTCAACCTCCACAAGCCTGGCCTGCCGAGCCGGGGTTTCACGCTTTGCCTTGGGGCCTGACTCCATAAGGGAAGAAGCAAGTATTCCCCCTCCCAAAAGAACCAGCAAGGGAAGAAGGATAGGTATTACAATACTCTTCATGCGCAATTTCAAGGGTGAGGGGTTTTTTGATCGGGTTGTATCGGGCTCTGATGTCATGGCCGCCTTTCACCCCACATAATGCCTCTAAAGTCCATTTTAAGATTCCCTCCCCCTCTCTGAAACTGAAACCGTTGGATTTAACTCCCAACCTCCGCCAATTGCCCTGCAAAGGTTAATCCGAAATTCAAATAACCGCCGGCGCTCTTCTAACAATGTACGCTCCAATAATTGGTGGGTCAGAAGCGCATCCAAAACCCGAAGATAATCCACCCCGCCATGGGTATAATTATCCCGGACCCGTTGAATAACCTGAAGGGAAAGGTTGAACTGTTTACTCAAACTTTCAATCAATTCCCTCTGTTTAAGTTCTTGGGTCAGTGAATCCTCCACCTCCCCAAGGGATTCCAAAATCACCTGGGCATAATCGTTCAGGGTTTGGGACAACACCGCCCGTGTCCTTTCCACCTCTGCCCTTCGATCCCCTCCATCGATTAAAGGTGCAACCAGGTTGGCCGCAATCGTCGCGGGCCAATTATCGAACAGGTCTCGAATTTGATCCCCAGAGGTACTGCCCTGGACGGAAAGACTAAATCGGGGAAACCGGTCGGCAAGGGCAGACCCGACCCGGTGGTCTGCTGAAAGAACGGCAAAATGGGCTTCCCGAATATCGGGTCTCTTACGGATCCAATCCAGGGGTACTCCGGTCGAAGGAAGAGGAGGTAATTCGACCCACTCTGCTCTTCGATCAGCCACTTTGACCTCGGGGGCTTTTCCCAGCAGAATAGCCAGTTGATGTTCTTGTAATTTAAGCCGTGTTTCAGCCGAGATGATTTCACTCCGCCTCAATTCCACCAGTTGGCGCTGTTGTAACACATCGGTGGCCCCAACCTGTCCCCTGCGAAATCGCAATGTCACCAATTCCAATACCTGTTCATTGGTTTCCAATTGACGGCGCAACAGGTTGAGCTGGGCGATTTGTTCAACGAGTTGATACCAGACCCGTGCAACCTGGGCAGACAAAGAAATGGCAGCTGAATTTAGGTTTTCACGACTCGCTTGTAAATCCATTTGAGCCGCCTCCCGTGAGGACCGGATGCGGCCCCACAGATCCAATTCGTAACTGGCAGCAAGCCCAAGAGAAAAATCGTTAAAAGGATTTGATCCGGAACTGCCTGTTGTCCCAGTCCTCCCTTCCGACCATGTTCTGGATACCCCTGCCTGGGTTTCAAGAGACGGAAACAGATCCGCACCTGCCTTACGCGCAATGGCCTCAGCTTGGGAAAGGCGATTCCAGGAACTACGCAGTGAAAAATTTTCTGATAGTGCTTTTTCAATCAAACCGCTTAAAACCGGATCATTAAAACTATTCCACCATTGGTCCGGAAGCGTTTCCTCTCCAGAAATTGAAAACTCCTTTGGAACCGTCACAGGAATTTCAATGGGTGAACGGATTGAGGCACAAGAACTCCCTAAAAAAATAATGAGGGAAAGGCTAATGAAAATCCCAATCCTATTCTTCATATTTAATCGTCCATCTTGTGATAAAAAAAAACCTTTGGAATTCTGTCTTTAAAGGATTCAACCCCTCTCCCAATATTTCTCCCTTATTGAGAGTATCTTCAAGGAATACCTTTAATTGGAACCATTTTCTCCAATAACAAACCTATCCTTTTGGTGGTTTTTCTTTTTTTTCTTTGATGACCTCAATCTCCAATTTAATCTTCACGTCATTTCCCACCACCACACCTCCATTATCCATTCGCTTGCTCCAGTTCATCCCAAAGTCTTTTCGGTTAATGGTACCTTCTGCACTAAATCCTCCTCGGATATTTCCCCAGGGGTCATTTGCCACCCCGTTAAACTCCCCTTTTAGGGAAATTTCCTTGGTGACCCCCAGTAATGTCAAATCCCCCACGGCCGTGTATTGGTCTCCCTTTTTTTTGTAATGTTTCATTTTATACGTAAGGGTTGGAAATTTCTCTACATTGAAGAAATCATCGCTTTTCAAATGATTATCTCTTTTTTGATGTCTGGTCGTAATAGAGTTGCTTTTGATGACTGCCTCAATGGCTTCCACCTTTTCTGTTTCGGGATCCATGACAATAAATCCCGTGTAATCCGAAAACTCCCCGTTTGTTTTGGATATAACCAGGTGAGCTACCTGAAATCCAATGCTGGAATGATCTGGATCAACCGTGTACCGCGCCATTTCAGCCCTAACCCAATGAGAGGAGCCGATCCATAAAGAAATGGTAATCATCGCAAGCAAAAAATGTCTGAAAGACAGGTTCATAATTTTCCTCCAATTATTTTGAATGAGAAATTTATCCAAATTAGGAACCCCGCAGCAAGCCGACAGGGTATTCAGAAAAAACTAAATCCTCAAATCCAACTATCCGCTTTTCCAAAGGGGAAACCCAAGCGATCACCCCGAGGCAAGCTACGGGGAATGGATTTCATTAACAGGGGTTTTTCTCTTTTTTTGAATAAGGGGAGAGACAATACCCTAAAATCATAAAAAGGAAATCCTCCCTTTACCCACTCAAGGGATCTTCAAAAGCTTTCCTGTAATTTGGGAACCTTTTTTTGTCCCTAATCAAATTACAGATGGCAAAACCTAACTTTTCCGAAAGGATAAAATCCCAAAAACGGAGAGGATAATTTAAACTGCATTATTTTGAGCTCTCCCTAAGATGCTAAATGATACGGACAACCAAATCAATCTAAAACCATGGCTATTTAAACCATTCCTCCCTTAATTTTTTTGAATAACCCAAATCGATCTCCTTAGGGCTAGGGCGACTATCAAAGAAGGAAGGAATAATATAATTTTCTGGGGTTGATGGATGGTAATTATTGGGGGGGGTTCCTGGTTTTTCTATGTTTGGACGGAGAACTCGTTAAAAAGAGGGGTTGTGGTGAGGGAAAGGAGGTTAAAAGATAAAAATTATTATAGTAATAAAAAGGAAATAACTTTTTAGGAATTAGTAAGACATCATGGAGAGAACATTATACCCATCTAGCTTGTTTCTTCCTCGTAGTTCCGTCAGCTCAATCAGAAACGCAATTCCAACGATGACCCCTCCCAATTGCTTGACCAATTCCACAGTAGCGGAAATGGTACCACCGGTCGCCAATAAATCATCTACTACCAGAACCTGCTCCCCGGGTTGAATCGCATCCCGATGAACCGTTAAGGTATCACTTCCATATTCCAAGTTGTATTTGGCTTCATAAATATCGCTGGGAAGCTTCCCCGATTTTCTCACAGGAACAAACCCCGCATGAAGCTCGTATGCAATGGGAGCCCCTAGAATAAAACCACGAGACTCAATACCGACCACTTTGGTAATTCCTTCATCCTGATAATAATTCACAAATTTTCCAATAATATGGCGAAAAGCGTCAGCCTCCTTTAAAAGAGTGGTTATATCGTAGAAAAGTATTCCTTTTTTTGGAAAGTCAGGAATCTCGCGAATTTTCGATTTCAGATCCATTGGATTTCCCCTAGCAGCGTTTAAATAAAACACCTAAATTTATAAAAATTCGTCCATTTTAATATTGGTATTCTCAATCATACTTCGAAGCTTGATAATCCCTGCAATTTCAATCTGTCTCACCCTCTCCCGGGTGAGGCCAAAAAGTTTTCCGATTTCTTCCAGGGTTTGGGGTTCCCCGCCATCCAGACCAAACCGTAAAATAATTACCTTTTTTTCATTTTCCCTTAAATTTTCCAACCACTGAATAATAGTTTCCCGTCTTTTAATCCCTTCGGCGGTTCGGGACGGAGATATAATGGAAGTATCTTCAATAATATCCTTTAAAGAGGTATCATCGTGGCCGCTCACCGGGCTATCCAAGGAGTAGGTTCTTCGAATGAGCTGTTGAATTTCAACAACCTCTTCTTCATCGGTCCCCATCCGAGCGGCAATCTCTTTGGGTAAGGGTTCTTGGTCTTTTTCCTGCATAAGATGCTCAACCACAGAAAGAAAATGGTTCACTTTTTCTACGATATGAACAGGCAAACGGATGAGTTTTCCCTGGTTTATAATGGCCCTTTCAATTGATTGGCGGATCCACCAAGACCCATAGGTGCTAAATTTAAATCCTCTTTTATAGTTAAATTTTTCCACCGCTTTAATCAATCCAATGTTTCCTTCTTCAATAATATCCGAAAAAAGCAACCCACGATTGATATACCGCTTTCCAATACTCACCACCAACCTTAAATTGGATTCAATCATTTGTTGGCGTGCTTTTTCGTCCCCTTTGGCGATTCTCTTAGCCAATTTTTGTTCTTCTTCAAAGGTTAAAAGGGTTGATTTTCTTATATCTTTAAGATAACTTTTAACCGCATCAAGGCCGTCCGAAGACCCTTCTTTTTCCTCTTCCTCAGAAACGACCTCCTCTGCTTCAAAAAGTTGCTCAGGAGAGATGGTCCCACTTGACAACCCTTCGCCTTCCACCCTTTCGATCGAATTCTCTTCTTCGTCCATTTTACCTAACATAAAAGATTCCCTTTTTTTTTGAAATTCGTTCCGTCCATGGAACACCCGTTATTTTCTCCCGGCCAAGGGACCGGGTGATGTATTCTTTATATCGGCAATCCCTTTAAAAAAATTTAAAGAAGATGAATGGGGATTCTTAATATTCGATCGAAAACCCGGAAAAGTTCATTGGCCTGGCCTCCCAATCAATGGACATATCCATTACCTTTGCCAAAAGGGGCCCTTCCCAAAGGCGTTTAATCAATCGATCAATACCTTCCCGCCCCCCTTCAAGGACCACCTCCACCCGGCCATCCGCCAAATTCTTGCAATATCCCAGTAAACCCAAGGAAATGGCCTCTCTCTCTACAAACGCCCGATATCCCACCCCCTGGACCCTTCCTTTTACCCATATCTTTGCCCCATGGGTCTCATTCATCGCCTGACCTTTGATTTTCAAGGAAAACTGGTCGGGGCGAGAGGATTTGAACCTCCGACCCCAGCGTCCCGAACGCTGTGCGCTACCGGGCTGCGCCACGCCCCGTACATCCTTCACACTTAAATTTTTCTTAAATTAGAATAGAATCCAAACTTTTCCATGGTTCTCCCATGGCTTCTCCAACACCGCGGTGAGTAATGTTTCCCTGAAATAAGTTGACTCCCCTTCTGATGGAAGACTCAGTTTTTAAAATTTTATCGATATCCTCGCTTGCAATTTTGATTAAATATGGAAGCGTGACATTACAAAGGGCTTGGGTCGAAGTCTTGGGTACGGCCCCGGGAATATTGGAAACACAATAGTGAATGACCCCATCAACCTGGTATACGGGATCCGAATGAGTGGTGGGACGTGAGGTCTCAAAACACCCCCCTTGGTCAATAGAAACATCCACCACCACACTCCCCTTCTTCATTTTAGAAATAATCGACCGAGGAACGAGACAGGGGGCTTGCGCTCCGGGCTGCAAAACAGCACCCACCACTAGATCCGACTGAGGGAGAACCTCGAGAATACTATCTGTACTAGAGAACCGAGTCTCAATTTTTCCTTGAAAAAGAAATTCCAATTCCCGTAATTCCTCAATTTCCTTCCCCAGGACGGTCACATGGGCCCCCAACCCAACTGCCACTCGGGCGGCATTTCTTCCAACAGTCCCAGAACCCAATATGGCCACTCGGCCTTTTTCCACGCCGGGAACGCCGGACAGGAGAATCCCTTCTCCTCCGGCGCTTTTCTGCAAATAAAAAAGACCAATTTGAACCGAAAGGCTTCCAGCAATTTCGCTCATGGGTTTCAATAAGGGAAAGGACCCATCATCTAGGGAAAGGGTTTCAAATGCAATTGCGTTGACCTTTTTTTTCAACAACTGCCGGGTCACCTCAGGGTGAGCAGCCAAATGAAGGTAGGAGAAAAGAATTTGTTTGGGGTGGAAAAAACGGCATTCGTCAAGGAGGGGTTCTTTTACCTTAATAATAAGGTTGGAGTCTTCAAAAAGTTTTTCCTTGCGTTTAACAATTTGCGCTCCGGCCTTTTGGTAATCATCGTTGGAAAATCCGCTTCCTTCTCCCGCCCCATGTTCAAGAAATACCCCATGTCCTTTTTCAAGAAGTTGGCGAACTCCCACCGGTGTTAAACCCACTCGGTATTCATGGTCCATTACTTCCCTCGGAACACCGATGTTCACGACCTTAAAGAATCTCCTTCATAAGGATTCACCCTAGCAGTAAAGTTTTTAAAAGTCAATTCAAACGGAGAGGATTAATTTTTTTTTGCTTCTATTTTTTTATTTTACCCCAGGCCCGTTGATAATCTCCAAAGGTATCCACTTCCATCCACCCTTTATAAATATCAATACATTTCACGGAAACTTTGCGATCAATCATTTCCTGTACCATATCGGTGAGAGAAATTTTCTCCAAGCTGGGGGCTTCCTGAAATTTTTTTCCCAGCTCTTTCCCCATGAGTTCGTGATAAATTTTTCGGAACTGAATGGCACCTTGAGGAGATAGCATGGCCATTCCAATAAACTCCCCATGAGCTTGATCCGGAAGAAGGCTTTGGCCGATGCGTAAAACCTGGTCCTCTTCATCACGGGGAACAAAACGGTGGGATGAAGAAGGGGGCGGTGATGCGGTAATAACCAGATCAACCGCATGGGATGGCTGAAAAAACCCACCCCGGTATTGATCATTCCAGGCCCTATCCACAACTAAAACCACATCCCCCTCACTTTTAAGAAGTTTTTCTAAAACCCCTGGATCAAAAACGATATCTGAATAGAGAAGAATCAGAGGGCCCTCCAATTCCCTTTCAGCACAGAAAAGAGAATAAACCTCTCCGGTTTTTTCAAACCGGTCATTATCGTAATACCTGAGATTGGAAAGGTTAATCATTTCCTTTTTGTATCCACGGACCACAGCAATATCCTTGATTCCACAATGGTTCAGGGCTTCGACCTGCCGTTCCAAAATAGTTTTTCCTTTTATATCCAGCATGGCTTTGGGTTTATCTTCCGTCAACGGTAACAACTCTTCCTCAAAACCGGCTGCCATCACAACGGCGCGAACTTTTTCAGCCCCTTTCGGAAGAAATTCGGCTTCATTCTCCTTGAGTTCAGATACCCCGATCAGGTCATAAACCTCCTCCAAGGGAACAATTCGGTCTTCTACGGCTTTGGCTTGGCCGGATATTTTAAGGGTATGTAAGGTTTCCTTCATGGCCTGAATAGAGGAACGCAATACCTGGTTTGCGAAGATTACTATTTTAAAACCTGCTTCCTGCAGTTCAGGTAGTCGTACCCCTGAGAAAATGGTCGGAACAATAACCAGTGGGACCGGCACATTCCAAGATTCCGCAAAATCTTTTAATTCATCAAAGGTTGAAGATTTAGAATGGACCAGAATGGCATCGGCTCCTGCTTCCGCATAGGCTCTTGCGCGTTTCAAGGCCTCTTCTTTCCCCCAACCCGCGATGAAAGCTTCTGTACGGGCAATGACCACAAATTCATCGAAACGCTGGGCCTTTTTGGCGGCTTTTACCTTTCCAGCATGCTCTTCAATTGAAACCAATTCACGTTTAACCCCGGGATAGAAACTACATCGCTTGGGAAAAATATTATCTTCAATACAAATACCCGCAACGCCTACTGCTTCATATTCATTGACGGTTCTCATGACATTGATGGCATTCCCGAAACCGTTGTCACAATCGGCAATCACGGGAATTTGAACGGCATCGCACATGGCCTTGGTGACTTGAAGACTTTCAGTCATGGTTAAAACACTTGCATCAGGAGTACATTGCTGGGCAGCAGAAATCCCAAAACCGCTGGCCCAAATCCCATCAAACCCGGCTTTTTCAATTAATTTTGCACTGATGGCGTCATGGGCCCCCACCACCGTTAATAAACCCGGTTTCTTTAATAACCGTTTTAAATTCTTTCCCTTTTCCACGAGACATGATCTCCTTATATGTTAAATGAACTCTTCATGGGAGGTTACGGATCCCAAAATTTCTCGGTTTTCCTTCTGATTTCTTGTTTAGCCTCTCCCATCTTTTAAAAGCCTTCGATCGTTCAGGCTTACATATTTTCCATCTCCGATAATGATATGATCTAACACCTTAATCCCAATCAGGTCCCCCACTTTGACCAACCGATGGGTTGTCTCAAGATCCTGGGAACTTGGAGAAGGATCTCCGCTGGGGTGATTATGCATAAAAACAACCGCCGCGGCTGATTCACGAATCGCGGGATTAAAAGCCTCCCTAGGATGGACAATACTTGAATTTAAACTCCCTTGAGAAATAATGAAATCCTTTATAATTTGATGTTTTCCATTTAATAACACCGCTTTAAAAATTTCTTTTTTTTTATTTTTAAAAAAAGAACTATACATCCGGAAAAGGTCTTTGCTAGAAAGGATCTTTCCCCTCTTCGGGGGAGGGAAAGAATGAATTCTCCTGCTCAATTCAAAAACAGCTTTAATTTGGGCCGCTTTGGCAGGTCCGATTCCAGGAATTAAACTAAGTTCGGATATTTCTAATAGCCCCAAAGGACCAATTCCCCCGGTTTTCTTTAACATAATCCGAGAAAGATCAACGGCGCTATTTCCCCGTGTCCCCGTTCTTAGGATCACAGCTAGCAAGTGGGCATCGGATAAAATTTCTGGCCCCTCCTTGATCAATCTTTCCCTGGGGCGCTCATTGACCGGCCAATTCCTCATCCCATGAGGATTTTTATGGGTGAAACCTTTGGGGATCTTCATTCCTCAATCCTTATTCAATTTATGAACCTCTGTTCCTAAGGCCTGACAAATTTTGACAGCTTTTTCGGATTGGATCCAAAGAAGCCAAAGGACGGTATATTTAAAATTTAACTAAAAACAATGAGTTATGGGTTAATTGAATCTGGCACATTCATTGCTTATTAAAAAACTCCGTAACTTCTCTCACAGAAAGGAGCGGTGTTATGAATTGTCCAAGATGCAGTGGGATGATGTTTTCCGAGCGGTTATCAGACTTTTTCCTGACATTTTACGCTTGGAAATGCGTCAACTGCGGTTCCATCGTTGATCGCACCATTTTATTAAATAGGAAAAAGAGCTCCCTCTTTATGTCAGAGCTCTCTTCGCTTCCCTCAAAAGGTCAGAAAAGTTAGCCTTCAATTTTTTTTCCGAAAGCCCGCCATCCCATTAAGATGGTGGGCCGATCGGGAAGGCTCCACCCAAAGAACCTGAAAAAGGTTTCCTTACTCACTTTCAAAATCAAAAAAATTAACGAATGGATTCAAAACCCGTCGGTTGGCAGGAGAAATGAAAAACAATTTCCTTATTTTCTTCGGGCTCTCCGATACGAAAGTCCTCCGCAACCAGACGAATATGGTTACACTTATCCGGTGAAATTTTCTTAAAAAATATCAGCCCTCCTTTTTTTTCTCCAGGTTCAACGGTCCCAGGATACAGGTGGAGGGTTTTTATAGCCTCCAATTCTTCCTTTAACACCTCATAGGGCTTAGAGATCAATAAAATCCCCTCTTTTTTTCCTTCTTCTCCCTTTCTAAAATAGCTTGCACTTTCATCGGAATTTAAAGAAGGATGTTTTATTTGATCATCATCGATCAAAAAAATTTTCTGGGGATCAATGTGGACCGGATATAGGCTTTCATTAAGAACGGTAAATTCAAAGGAGGTAAAATAAACGGAAAGATCCACCTTATAAATTGTTTTCTCCTCCTTCGTAAAACCAGTTGTGACGATGGGTTTTACAAAAAAGGTAACCTGGCCTTCCTTTCCTCCGGGATCATTTTTCTGGGTTTGCTGGACGGGGTAAAGGAGGGGAGAAACCGTTGCACAGCCTCCCCCAGCCAGGACAACAGTCATCATTCCCCAAAATATTAATCTACACATAAATCGTTTTACCTCTCCATTTAATACTTCAAAGACAAAAAGACAAAAGACAGGCCGAATTATACTGGAAATCCCCCCAAAAAGTCAAAAGAGGGGGGGGGAGGAAATAGCCCTCTTTTTTTGAAGAAAATAAAAGGTTTTTTTTGAAAGAAGAGCCCAAATTCACTTAAACTTTCTACCTCTTTTTAAACCATTTTTTAATTTTCCGTTACACCCTCTCGCCCTCAAGGAAAGCCTCATTTAACCACTTAATTATTATCCAAAATTTCTTGAAAATTGAGTTTTAAGAAAAAAAGGAAAAATTTTTCCATTTTTGTTGAATAATGAATTAAAAAAAAGCCTTAGAAAGGCATAAAATCATCCGTGATATTCTGATAACCCATTATAAAATAAGGAAAAAAATAACCACCCAAAACTGGTACTGGACTTGCTATTAATAAAAGAAAAATAAAAGGAGTGCCTATGTCAGCAGAAAATTTAAAATTTGAAGAAAAATTAATTGAGGTAAAACTACCCAAAACCCTATGGCGGACTTGCCTGTTGAGTTGTGCTCGCTCAAAAATGCAAGTCGATGAGTTAATCTCCCAATTGGCCATTGCAAAACTTCTAGACAATTTAGATTCTGGGACCCTTAAAAACCTAATTGCATTGGAACTCATGGATGAAAAAATGTTTCAAAGGGTTCTTAATTCAACTGCAAATGGTCCTGAAAAAAAGGAATAAACGTTTTTTAATCAGATTTTTTTCCTTATTACCTGGACCCCGTATTGACAATGGCCCCCCCAAACCATTTCAGAATAAAACCGACTATTTCTTGCCCGTTGGGTTGAATCAGTTTGGATTCCGAGAAGCTTAAAGGACTACTTCCAATCCCCACCATTTTAAAGCGTAGTTTGATAAAAATCCCACTTCCGGATTTTCCCGGGTCATTAACCGTTCTGGAAATGGAAATAAAAACCCGATTTGGGTTTTCTGGCTTTGTGACAATGTCATATGCCACTTCATCTTCTGCCCCCAAAAACCCCCCTTCTAAAAAACTCTCAAATTGAACCACAGACCCCGAGAAATCGATATTAAATTGGGCCTCTTTCACTGCCCCTAAATTAATGTCAAACCCTTGAACCTCTAGCGTCAATATATTTCCCTGCTGGCCTGGAGGACTCTCAACCAAATATACGGTATTGGAGTCTGGAAAACGGACCGCGGGAACAAAAGTCGCCCTAGGAGGGGTATCCTGCCCGGGTTGCTCACTTCCGCACCCAGCAATGAAAATGGCCAACCCTATCAGGAACCCACCCAAAGTTTTTAGAAAATTAAATTTCATGAGCCTGTCCGGCAAACCATTAAGTTAGGGATAGCACATTGGCGAATGTGATCCGTGCGGAATTATTCATCCATCGAAGAGTTAGAGGGTCCATCGATATGGAAGTCATGGTATATGCAAGAGAGGCATCCATGTCCGT
>DASWJH010000103.1 GCA_036397255.1 Nitrospiria bacterium | reverse complement strand
TGGCCTGCCCATGCGGTAAAGGGGACCCGGGGTGCTGAAATAGTAAAGGAATTAAAACCTCATAAAGGGGATTATATTATTCGGAAAAGCACCTATTCCGGCTTTTACAAGACCCGCCTTGATGCCCTATTGCGAAAATTGAAAATAAAAAATTTGAGATTTACAGGGTGTGTGACCAATATTTGTATCCTTTACACAGCCTCGGATGCTGTTCTAAGGGGGTATGATGTCACGGTCAAGAAAAATTGTGTGGCGGGATTATCCCCCCAAACCCATCGGTTTTCCCTCCTACAAATGAAGGATGTGCTGGGGGTCCATGTGGTGTGAGAAATATCAGTTTTGAAAGAAGGGAGTAAAAAGAGAACCTTCTCATGGAGAAGTCATTGTTTCATATAGCCAGTGAAAAAGAGATTAAAGAGGGAAAGGTGACCGATGTTTATTTCCTTCGAACCCTTGAAATCCTGAGGGCTAAGAAAGTAGACAAATGGGTTAAAGCTGAATTTATAGCCAAATCTCTCCCCGGAAATTGGGAGTGGGGCGTCCTGGCGGGAATTGAAGAGGCGGTTTCCCTTTGCAAAGGCATGAGGATACACCTTGAAACCATGAGGGAAGGGACCTTTTTCCGGCCTTACCAACCCGTCATGACCATTGAGGGGATGTATTCACAGTTTGTCCTTTATGAAACGGCTCTTTTGGGGTTAATCTGCCAGGCTTCTGGAATTTGCACTCAAGCGGCGCGATTTAGAAAATTGGTCAATCATCGCCCCATAATCAGCTTTGGCGCCAGAAGGATGCACCCGGGTCTTGCACCCATGATTGAACGTAACGCCTTTATGGGGGGATGCGATGGGGTGGCAGTGGTCCGCAGTGCAGAATTGCTTGGGCTCGAACCCTCAGGAACCATGCCTCATTCCCTGATTCTTATTTTTGGAGATACGGTGAAAGCGGTGGAGGCCTTTCATGAAGTCATTGATAAAAAAATAAAAAGAGTTGCCTTAATCGACACCTTGGCGGATGAGAAATTTGAAACCATACGGGTGGCGGAGGCTTTAGGGAAAGATTTGTTTGGGGTTCGTTTGGATACTCCAGGATCTCGACGAGGGGACTTTCCCCGAATTTTGGAAGAAGTACGGTGGGAGTTGGATCTAAGGGGGTTTAAAGATATAAAGCTTTTTGTGAGTGGGGGAATTGATGAAGCAAGCATTTCAGATCTAAACCCCTATGTGGATGCTTACGGAATTGGAACAGCAATCAGCAATGCCCCCGTGGTAGATTTTTCCATGGATATAATAGAAATTGAGGGAACACCATTTTGTAAGCGTGGGAAAATGGGAGGAGGAAAACAGGTGCTTCGCTGCAGAAAATGTCACCGCGATGAGATTAGGCCAATCCCCAAAAAAACCCAAAAGGGAAAAAAGAGCTGTTCCTGCGGGGGAGTTTTTGAAAACCTACTGGAGTCTATGATTCAGGATGGAGAAGTATTAAAATCTCTCCCCCACCCTAAGGAAATCAGGAAATATGTTCTAAAGCAACTGCCCAGTTTTCCTATTTGAAGGAGAAATTATATGAAGATCACAACCATTGAGCGGCATATTTTGGACCAGCAACGTAAGTTCCCGGAAGCATCTGGTGGATTTTCAGGTCTCTTATATGATGTTGCGCTAGCGGCAAAAATCATTTCAAAGGAGGTGAACCGGGCGGGCCTTGTAAATATTTTAGGAAGTACGGGAGATATTAATGTCCAGGGAGAGTTGGTTCAAAAGCTGGATCGGTTTGCCAATGAACTCTTTATCAACATATTAAAGCAAGGGGGAAAGGTTTGTGCCATTGCCTCTGAGGAGCATGAAAAGATTATTGAGGTTCATGATGAATATTTAATTGGGAATTATGCCATGAACCTGGATCCTTTGGATGGCTCCTCCAATATTGATGCAAACGTGAGTATCGGCACCATTTTTTCAATTCATCGGCGGATTAGCTCCGGAAAGGCAGGGGTGGAGAGGGATTGTCTTCAAAAAGGTGATAATCAGTTGGGTGCGGGGTATGTTATCTATGGTTCTTCCACTGTTTTAGTCTATTCCACCGGTCAGGGGGTTTTTGGGTTTACTTTGGACCCTACCGTTGGGGAATTTATTCTCTCCCATGACAGCATTCTGATTCCCAAGACCTGCAAGATTTATAGTGTAAATGAGGGAAATTTTGTTTATTGGGACCATGGAACACAGAGGTATATTCAATACCTGAAGGAAAAGGATCCAACGACAGGACGTCCTTTTTCCTCTCGATATGTGGGTTCCCTTGTTTCAGATTTTCATCGAAACCTTTTGTATGGGGGAATCTTTTTATATCCAGCAGATCATAAAGATCCCAAACTTCCTAAAGGGAAACTTCGGTTGCTTTTTGAAGCTGCTCCCATTGCCTTTATTGCGGAGCAGGCAGGAGGAGCCGCTTCAACCGGCCGAAAAAGAATTTTGGAAGTTGAACCCGAAGAATTACATCAACGGGTTCCGCTCATCGTTGGGAATACGGCTGAAGTTCGCCGCTATGAAGATTTTCTAAAACGGTATGGACCTACGGGTTAGGGGAAGCGTTTCTAGCTTCTTGTTTCTGCGTAATAGGAAGGACTCTCGTTTTTGATCCGAATTTGAAGGAGGGGAGATTCAAATTTCATGGGTTGAGGCTCTGGCGTTACGAAAAAATATCCGCACTGATAGTTCACATCCTTTAAATCCCGTTCATCAATCGGAAAAGCCCGGCATTGGCCTGGACGTTCGTTATATATGCCACAGCGAAAATGATCTTCATCTCCGATGAGAAACGGACACCGAAAGGGAAGCATACAGCATTTTCCACAACTGACGCATTCACCCGCCCGCTGCTTCTCTTGTTCCAGGATATAATCTTTTTGGGTGAGGCAGAGAAAAAATCGACGGATTTTATTCCCCACCCTGCTTAGAGGAGTAGCGGTGGCACTTTTCGTGATTTTATGAAGATAGCGTTTTTTCATGGAATTTAAAATTCAGGCAAAACGCTCTCTTTTTAACATAACCCCTTCTTCATTTCAAGGAAAAATTGACCCCTATTTAAAAATTTTCTCATGTCTTTCTTCAGGGTTTTTCAAATTGAATCTGATCAAAAAAACTTTCCGCAGATGTTTTGGTATCATCTGAATCAATCATCAGTGTAACCCCCCCTGCATCGGTGGGTTCTTCTCCGAATAATTTAATATAGTCATCATAAACATTTCGCCGCTCTGTTTGCCAGGTTCCTAAAAGGTCGGGCCCGCTTTGAAGAACGATATAACGGGTGTTCGAAGATTTTTGGCTTGGGACCTCCAAACCCTTAGGGGTTAAATTTTCCCAAATATACCCCACCATCCGGCTATTAATCGCCGCAGGAAATCGAGGAAAAACCACATAGACCTGGGCGGCTTGGTCATCGGTTTTTTTAGAGCGGACATCCCCTCCCTCGGGCAATTGAGTTACCTTCCAACGCCACGTCAAAATCGGATATTGTTTAAGGTCGATTGGGGCCTTTTTATATAACCCGAAGCTATTTTTTTCGCTTTTCAGGCGAAGAACATCGTTACCATCGGGGTCCCGAAGGACAAAAATGTCATAACCCCCAGTCCACCGTTTAACACTCCAGCCCAAAGGGATCCCATTTTCCTGCTGGTCCTGGGTGAAATGACCCCATACCAAAATTCCGGGGTTTTTCTGCGCATTTGAGACCGCTGGGTGGATAAAGATCAGGCCAATCGTCATAAAAAAGAAACTGAATATTCTCATTTGTACCCCTCCTTTTCACCAAATTCTCTGAATATATCAGATATTCTGGTTTTCTCCAAGGCTTAAAGCTACAATAAAATCAGTTGGTTGTATGTTAGTGGAATATGGGTAAAAAAATAAAATGGTTACCTCCTTGACATGGGGAATTTTTAATGCTATTTTTTTAATAAAAGTAACACGAAAAGATAAATAAAAAATTTTTTGTAGCACTTCTTGAAAGGAGCGTAAGGAGGGAAATGAGGAGGGAAAAAATATTTAGAGGATTTTTGGTTTTCCTTTTGTTTTTCCTTTTCTTTTATCCACAAGGGATTTTGGCCCAAGGGGAAAGCGAGGTTGAAAAGGAACTGAAGGAAATCAAGGAGAGGTTAAAAGAGTTGGAGCAGGAAAAAATTGAGGTGACTGATGAGGATGGTCATCGTCTTCATCCTGTTCGGAGTTTATATGGAGCCACGATTAGCGGGGGGCTGACGGCCATTTTGCAAGGGAGTTTGAATAATAAAGAAAGATTCGGTGGTGATCATTCGGAAGCGTCCATATCAGCCGATCTGATTCTTGAATATGGGTTTGGTGAAGAGAGTAACGTTTTATTTCGTTTGGATTGGGCCCCTGCGGATGGGTTAGGGAATCTTCCCCCCCTCTTGGTTAACCCCAATGGCAACCCTTCCGGTCCCAATGCCGATATTGAGGGCTTGACTACCCTTCATTTGGTGGAGGCCCGTTATGAGCACCGTTTACTGGATGAGGCGATTCTAATTGCTTTTGGGCAAATGGACCTAACTTCTTATTTTGATTCAAATCACTACGCTAATTCGGAGAGGGATCAGTTTTTGGCACAACAATTTGTTAACAACACCGCCATAGAATGGGGGGGAGATGAAAATTTCCTTGGCCCCGGTGTGGTTTTGGGTCTGAATTCTTCTGAAAGGGTTGGTGTTTTAGTGGGTTTTTTTGAGGGGGATGGTAATTATAAGGATTTTTTTGATAATCCCTTTCTCATCGGGCAACTGTCCATCCAGACCCAAACGGGGGGGCGGGATGGAAATGTGCGTTTATATGGGTGGGGGAGGTTAACCGATCATTGCAATAGTGCAAGCGATTTGTCGATTTTTTCGGATTGTACCTTAATCCTTCCCGCCGATCAGAATAAAAGACAGGATCAAAACACAGGGTTTGGTTTCAGCCTGGACCAACAGGTCTCTGGAGGGATTGGGGTTTGGTCCCGGTTTGGGTACCAAGACCCGGATGTTTCCCAATTTGAATTTGCCGTTAGCGGGGGAGCAGGATTTTCAGGTGAAATGATTGGGCGGCCTGATGATGAATTAGGGGTGGCTTATGGAGCCTCTTTCCCATCCGGCCCGTATGAACTGGCAACCGGGTTTAATGATGTGGAGCATTATGGGGAGCTGTATTACCGTATGGTTCCATTTGGAGATGGCCGACGTCCCGAAATTCAAATTTCTCCGGATATCCAGATAATTGCCAATCCAGGGGGAGACAGGTCAGTTGATCCGGTTTTTATTTGGGGTTTTCGGACACAAGTTAATTTTTAAAGGAGATAGAAAATGAAAATTTTTTTAACCCTTACCTTTGCAACCCTCCTTGTTTTTTCTTCAATTCAAGCATGGGGGGCGGGTCAGAGGTTAAAGGTTGTAACCACTGTCTCTCCGATTACCAATATCGTTTACAATGTGGGGGGGGAACTAATTGATTTACATGGAATCGTTCCTGAGGGAACCAACTCCCATACGTTTGAACCTGCCCCTTCCGATGTGAAGTACCTGGCGGAAGCCGACCTTCTAATCATGAATGGTCTCCATTTAGAGATTCCTACAGAAAAATTGATGAATTCTTCCAAGAAAAAGAGTGCCCAAATTCTAAAGTTGGGGGATCAGACCATTATCCGGAAGGAATGGGTGTTTGATTTCAGTTTTCCTGAAGAGGATGGTGCGCCTAACCCTCATTTGTGGCTTAATGTGGCCCATGCAATGAAATACGCTAAACTGACCCGGGATAAATTGATTGAAATGGACGTTCCTCATAGAGCCGATTACGAGGCCAATACGAGGAGGTTTCTTGCAAAGTTGGAAAGATTGGACCAAGCCATAATGGAAGCCATGAAAACGATCCCAGAAGGAAACCGGAAACTTCTAACCTATCATGATTCTTTCGCCTATTTTTGCCCCCGTTATGGGTGTACGGTGATTGGGGCCATTCAGCCTTCCAGCTTTTCTCAGCCTTCCCCCCGTGAAGTGGCCAGATTGATCGATCAAATCAGAAACGAAAAAATCCCCGCCATTTTTGGTTCAGAGGTTTTTCCAAGCAAGGTGTTGGATCAAATTGGAAAAGAGGGTGGGGTAAAGTTTATTGATACCCTTTCTGATGATGATCTTCCCGGAACCATGGATGACCCAAACCATTCCTATATTGGGATGATGCTTGGAAATATTGGAACAATGGTTAGAGCCTTGGGGGGAGACCCCTCCGCTTTGAAGGGCGTGGACGCTAAAAATGTGAATTAATCAGTCCATTGGGTGTTTGAAAGCCACGGAGGGATGTCCCTCCGTGGCTTTTTAATGAAATTCACCGCCGCTTGGGGCGGGGGATGCAGTGAATCTGTCATAGCGTGTCCTGTCACTCCGTTCAGGACAGGCCCTTCGACTAATCTCAGGAGAGTCTCCCCGAAACCATTGCCACCCCCCGCCTCCCCTCCCCCCATCAAGGGGGGAGGGATTAAGGGAGGGGGGAGCTTCATTTGTATTCCAGCAGGTTGACACGTTTAAACCGGTGTGTTACTTTATATTTTATAGGTAGCACTAACGGTGAATGAATAGTTAAAAGGTACTACTGGGAGAGGATGTTATTATGAAGAAAACCGTTCGTTTTGGCGTGTCTCTGGATCATCATCTGTTGGATGATTTTGATAAATGGATTGAGAAAAAAAACTATGTAAACCGCTCTGAAGCCATCCGGGATTTGATTCGTGATCATTTGGTGGAGCAGGAGTGGGATGAGAACAGGGAAACTGTTGGAACCGTTTCAATTGTTTATGCCCATGATGTTCGAGAATTGGTGGATACTTTAACAGACCTACAACACCAATACCATAAGCAGATTAAATCAGGCATGCATGTGCATCTGGATGAGCACAATTGTCTTGAGGTTTTGATCGTGAAAGGAAAAAGTGGTGAATTGCGAAAAATTGCAGATCGGTTGATCGGGACCCGCGGGGTGAAACACGGGAAATTAACAACTACTACCACGGGGAAGGGATTGGTTTAAAAATTTATGGAATACGTGGTTGACTTAAAAGGTGTGTCCTGTGCCTATGAACAAAAAGTGGTTTTTCGAAATCTCAACCTTCAATTGCCAGCGGGACAATTCGCTGGCGTGGTGGGACCCACCGGGTCGGGGAAAACCACTCTTTTAAAAGTCATTTTAGGGGTGGTTCAACCGGTTGAGGGATCTGTTTTAGTAGCTGGAAAAAAGGTTAATGGCAGAGGCGCCTTGCGTGTGGGCTATGTTCCTCAACTGGAGTCCGTGGATTGGAATTTTCCCGTAACCGTTGAACAGGTGGTTCTCATGGGAGCATTTAGGGAAATGAGTTATCTTCCCTGGGCAAGCCGGAAAGAGAAGGCTAAAGTTCAAGGTTTACTTGAACGTCTTGGTATAGGGGAGTGCGGCCAACGGCATATTAGAAATCTTTCCGGGGGACAACAGCAGCGTGTATTTTTAGCCCGGGCACTCATTAGCAAACCGCCACTTTTGATTTTAGATGAACCCACGGCTGGCGTGGATGTCAGTACACAACATGATGTTCTTCACCTTTTGGGGGAACTCAATAAGGACGGGGTGACGATTCTGATTACAACCCATGACCTCAATGCCGTGGCGGCTCACCTTCCTTGGGTCATTTGTTTTAACCAAGGCGTTGTGGCACAAGGAGACCCCGATCAGATATTTACCTCGGAAATTTTGAAAAAAACCTATAACGCGGAAATGGTGGTGATTAAACATGGGGGCTTTACCCTGATGGCCAATACCACACCCCTTTCCTTAAAAACCGGGAGCCATACCCACAAAACCCCCACTGTTGATTTTGATTAAAAATGGAATTTTTGCTGGAACCCTTAAAATATGAATTCTTCCGAAACGGATTAATTGCTGCCCCCATGGTGGGAGCGATCTGCGGTTTAATCGGGGTTTATATTGTACTGAGGGGAATGAGCTATATCGGCCATGGGCTTTCCCACGCCGCTTTTGGAGGCGCAGTAATCGGGTATGTGATTAACGTAAATTTTTATATTGGGGCAGGCCTTTGGGGCTTTTTGGCTGCACTCCTCATTAATCAGGTTGTAAAGCGGAATAAGATTGGAGCTGATGCAGCAATCGGAGTGGTTACCACGGCCAGCTTTGCCATTGGTGTTGCCCTTATCAGTAAGGCAGGCCGTTTTACACGTGATTTTGAAGCCGCGCTGTTTGGAAATATTCTGGGAGTGACTTCGGAGGATCTATTTGTCATCGCCGGCGTTGGTTTGATGTGTTTCCTGGTCCTGGGGGGGATGTTCAAACAACTTCTGTTTACCACCTTTGATAAAGAGTCCGCAAAGGTGTATGGCGTTCCCACTGAATGGGTGGACACCTGGTTTTCGCTTATTCTTGCAGCATCCATAATCGCTTCGATGCGGGTCATTGGAGTAACCATGATTGCCGCAGCCATTGTGATTCCCGCCATTACGGCTAGAATGTTAACGGATAGCTTTAACAAGATGGTTCTCCTTTCCACGGGGATTGGATCATTCACGGCGGTGTCCGGGATGTATCTGAGTTTTTACTTTGATGCCGCTTCCGGTGCAACCATTGTCTTATTTGCCGCGACGGTATTTTGTCTGATCCTATTTTATGATTTTTTGAGGAAATTGTCCGTTACCCGTGTCGCTTTGGAGGGGGTTCCTTTGATTGCCACCCACGAACATTCCCATATTCATGAAGGAAAGGTTCATTTTCATCCTCATACTTTAATTGAGCAGGAGGCCCACCACGATATTGAAACCTCCCCTGAGCATACCCATGAAGAAGGTCAACGACATGGGGGCCATACCCATTAAAGCTTTTATTTAGAGTCTCTTTCCCCTTTTGAATAAAACAGGTTTCCTTTAAAATTTTTTTATTTTATACTCTCTCTTTATTGGGATAAGTCCTGAATAAACAAACCAATTACCGAGTACTGATTCAAAAAAAATATTTTATTTTTAAAAATCAATAGAGTTGCTTGTAAACTTAAAGTAGGAGGAGAGGTTTTAAAATGAAACGGGTGGTGGTTCCTTTGGCCCCAGGATTTGAGGAGATTGAAGCTATTACCGTGATTGATATTCTCAGGAGGGCGGGGGTAGAGGTCATGGTTGCAGGTATTGTGGAAGGTGCGATAGAAGGAAGATGCGGAATTAAGGTTATTCCGGATGGGTCCATCGATCGGGTAAAAGCGGCTGATTTTGAAATGATTATTTTACCGGGTGGTGCAGGTGGAACAGAGCATTTAAAGAAAGACCCACGGGTCCTTCAGCTTTTAAAAGAAATGCAAAATTCGGGAAAGTATACCTCAGCCATTTGTGCCGCTCCCACGGTTCTTTCTGCGGCCGGAATGATAACCGGAAAAAAAATAACCAGCCACCCCACAGTGAAAAATTCTCTGACAGAGAGTTCTTACTCAGAAAATAGGGTGGTCATTGATGGAAACCTGGTTACCAGTCGCGCCCCGGGAACCGCCATGGAGTTTGCTTTTACCCTTGTTGAGCTTTTGGTGGGAAAAAAGAAGGCCAATGAGGTGAACCAAGGGGTCATGGCCAAAATATGAGGGTATTAATCCTGCGGTCCCTGAATCCGTTCAGGATCTGCAAGGTAGTTCATTAGGATTAACCGGCTTTTAATAGGATTTATTTTGATGACGGAAAGCGAGGCATTGTCGATTTGAAATCGCCGGGAGGGGTCTAGATCCATTTGGATAAAATGAGCCAAAATCGCCCGAATGGTATCCGCATGGGAGACCAGTAACAGGTTTGAAATACCCGCCTCCTGGATTATCCGCCAAATAGATTTGACCGCTCTGTTTTGAACTTCTGTGAGGGTTTCCCCTCCGGGGGGCCGTGTTATCGAAGGGGTGGTTTCAAATGCTTTTACGACCGGGTCTGAATCCATTTGATCCCAATATTTTCCTTCCCATTCCCCGACGCTGATCTCACAGAGCCCCTCATCTTCCTCAAATGGAAGACCTAACGCTTCGGAAATAATTTTGGCAGATTCCACCGTCCGAAGCATGGGACTGGAAACCATTTTTTCAATAGGCCAGGATTTTAGGGATAAAGCAAGGCGTTGAACCTGCTGGGAACCGGTCTCGTTAAGCGGGACAGGATGTCTTCCCATTATCCTTCTTTGGCGGTTCCAATCCGTTTGTCCATGTCTGACCAAATAGAGTATGGCCAATTTTCCTACTTGCCTCCATAGGGTAAAGTCCACTAACATTATGGCATGAATTGCATCGGTGGTCCAGATTTGAAAAACAAAAAGATCCTGTCCGATTCCCAAAAAAAAGTGTCTACTCTTTTTTTTGACGGTGCCGGAACCCTTTTTCATGTGAAAGGTTCTGTGGGACAGATTTATTCAGAGGTTGCCCGAAAGTATGAAATTAAATTATCTCCCGAAGTTTTAGAAACTGAATTTAAAAAAGCGTTCCGGTCTTCTCCTCCCATGGCCTTTCCTGGATTAAAGAAAAATTTGATTCATCATCGGGAAAAAGAATGGTGGAAAAACCTTGTGATCCGCGCTTTGAATGGAATGGTTTTTCCTCGATTTAATTCCTTTTTTGATGAACTTTTTGAACGGTTTCGGGGAAACTCTGGTTGGGTTCTTTTTTCTGAAACTCGGGGGGTTTTGAGAATTCTCAAAGACAAAGGGTACCACCTGGGAATTATTTCAAACTTTGATTCTAGAATTTATGACGTGTGCAGAGCTCTGGATATTGATTCCTTTTTCGATTCTATCACCATTTCCAGTGAAGTGGGGGCGGCAAAGCCGAATTCCAAGATTTTTCAGGTGGCATTATCGAAACATCAAGTAGAACCCGAGTGCGCCCTCCATGTTGGGGATAGCCCTGAAGAGGATATTGAGGGGGCGAGGTCTGTGGGAATTTTTCCTTTTTTAATTAATCGCTCGGGGTCTTTCTCTAAAACCGGGGAAAGTTCAAACCCAAAAACCAATGAACCCTTCTTTCAGGTCATTCACGATTTGAAAGGGGTTATATCATTTTTATCTCAGTAAAATGGGATCAAGTTAGAAAAGGGTTGGGGGATCATTTGCAAAAAGGTTTAAAAAACCTTTGAGGTGGTTGATGATGAAATCCGGTTTTTCATCTACGAGGGCTTTTGGTGTTCTATAACCATAGGTAACACCGCATGTGTGGGTTCCCGCAGCCCGGCCCGCCTGGATATCCTCAGGACTATCCCCTACCATGATGGCCTGTTCAGGTAGGACACTGAGTTTGTCCAAAACCCTCAAGATCCCAAGGGGGGAAAGTTTCCGCTTTCCCATGGTATCGGATCCCAGAACCATTTCAAAATGTTCCTTTAAATTAAAACCCTCCAGAAGGGAATGCAGCGGTTTTTCCCGTTTGTTGGAGACCACCGCTTTCTTCCGTGATCCAGAGCGTCTAAGGTTTCTCTTACCGAAGGGTAGAGGGTGGTATTGTCTAAAAGATGCTGGTCGTAGTGGGATCGATAAACTGAAGCCGCTTCCTGAAGGCACGGCAAATGAGAGGAAGGCAGAGCCTGCTCCATGAGATTTTTCATTCCATTTTGAATCATTCCAAAAATTTCCTGGTAAGAGAGGTGAGGAAGATTGAAATGGGTTAAGTAAGGAGACGTTTAAGGCATTGGCAACATCAATCCGGGGGTCAATGAGGGTCCCGTCCATATCGAAAATGACCAGTTTAATTTCTCCTAATTTCCTTGTTAGGAAATTAAATATAAACAACCCTTTGAGAATTGGCAACCCATGGACATTTATGGTATATTCAACCATTTAAAACCCGAAAAGGTGTTGCTTGGAAAAAAGGCTTACGGGAGCATTTTGTTTAATTAAGGGAAAGAGGGCCCTATGCCAGGCGTTTCCAAAAATATCGTTTTTTTTGATTTAGAAACCCAAAAAAGTGCCGATGAAGTGGGCGGTTGGGAAAACAAACATTTGATGAGAGTCTCGATTGGTGTGACATATAGTACACGCATAGGAGATTTTCAGGTTTTTGAAGAAGATGATGTGCAAGAACTCATTGAGGTGCTCAAAGAAGCGGATTTGGTCATCGGATATAACATTGTGGGTTTTGATTATCCGGTCTTAACCGGCTATTCGGATTTTGATTTTTCGAAACTGTCGACCTTCGATATTTTAGCCAATATTAAACAACGGCTTGGTTTTCGGTTGAAGCTTGAAAACGTGGCGCAGGCTACTTTAAATGCAGGAAAAATGGCAGATGGGTTGGCGGCCCTCCGTTGGTTTAAAGAAGGGGAATTTGCCAAAATTGCCCTATATTGCAAGGAAGATGTCAGAATTACAAAGGAAGTTTACGAATTCGGAAAGAAGAATCAATTTATTTTTTATTCGGATCGGGATAACCCCAAAAAACGTCTAGACGTTAACTGGCCCTAATGTTTCATGGTCAACCTGCCTAGGCGGTGGTCAATTAAAAACCCAGGAGCCATTACGGTGTCCCGCCCCGGCTGACCTAATTCCGGGAGCTCCTGGGTTCAGTGAACTGTTAGATTTCCGCAGGCGGCCTTCCTGCGCATTTTTTAGGCGGCAGGAAGTCGCCTAACGTTCAGCCACCTCACGGGTCGAACGGTCTGATTTCATTGGACCACCTCCTTTCTCGTGTTATTTAAATGCTAGCATAAAGGAATGAACTCGACAAGATAACCTTCAAGAAAATTTCAAATGGAGAAAATAAGTTTTCAGTTAATCCAAGAAAGGGACTTTAAATCCGGAGAAAACTCCAGGGGGGCCCCCCCCTCGGTGGAATGGATGTTGGTCCCTAGGCTCTAGTTCAAGAAGGACCAAAAGGCTGCCCAGTCTTACCTTAAAAACCTTCTGAAATTTTTTGCCAATCCCACTTAACCTTCCCTATTCAAAAAAAAAATCAGGAGGGATATATAGGCAATTGACTTTTTCTGTGGAATAGTTATAATTGACTGTTTTAATTACAAAAAAGGTTAAATTGAATAGTGAAAACGGAGCTTCAAGTTTTACTTCATAAGGCCCTTCAAGAGGCCAGGAATCAAAATGAACTCAAATCTTCGGAGTTACCTCCTGTTATATTAGAGGTTCCAAAGCGAAAGGGGCAAGGGGATATTGCCACCACGGTAGCCATGTCGGTGGCTTCCAAAGAAGGCCGTAATCCTAAAGAGATTGCTGAAATTATAGTTAAACACCTTACAGGCCATGAAGATATTGTGGACCGAGTTGAAGTGGCGGGACCAGGTTTTCTGAATTTTACCATGACCCGGTCTTTTTGGTACGATGTGCTTTTGGAAATTGAAGAAAAAGGAGAAACCTTTGGGTTTTCTGAGATTGGAAAGAATGAGTCGGTCCAGGTTGAATTTGTGAGCGCAAACCCCACAGGGCCGCTTCACGTTGGGCATGGGCGGGGGGCAGTGGTTGGAGATGTGGTGGGAAATTTATTATCGATGACAGGACATCGCGTGGATCGGGAATATTATACCAATGATGTGGGGACCCAAATGGATATCTTGGGGAAGTCGACCTACCTTCGTTATGAAGAACAACTGGGTCGCGAAGTTTCTTTTCCAAATGAGTTTTACCAGGGAGAATATATTGGTAAGATTGCCCGGCAATTTATAAAACGGGAAGGAAACCGGTTTATGAATCAACCGGAAAGTGTTTGGCTCCCGGTATTTCGAAAAGGGGCCAGTGACGAAATCCTAAAAAATATACAGGTGGATTTAAACCACTTTGGGGTTTTGTTTGACCGGTGGTTTTCCGAACAGGAGCTTTATCAAAAAGGAGAGATCGAAGAAGCATTTAGTGATCTCAGAAAGAAGGGCTTGATCTATGAGAAGGATGGGGCCGTTTGGTTGGCCACCTCCCGTTTGGGGGATGATAAAGATCGTGTGGTGGTTAGGGAAAATGGACAGCAAACCTATTTTGCTTCCGACATTGCCTATCATCGAAATAAATTAAGAAGGGGATATAAGCGGATTATTAATATTTGGGGGGCGGATCATCATGGATATATTCCCAGGATGAAAGCGATGGTCCAAGCCTTGGGTTATCCTTCAGAGATCCTTGAAATCATTTTGGTTCAGCTGGTGAACCTCATCCGAGAGGGAAAGCCCGTTACCATGTCGACACGAGCGGGGGAGTTTGTTCCCCTTCGAGAGGTGTTGGAGGAGGTGGGGTCCGATGTTGCCCGTTTTTTTTTCTTAATGAGGCGGTCAGATAGCCCTTTGGATTTCGATCTGGATCTTGCAAAAAAGCAGTCCAATGAAAATCCGGTATTTTATGTTCAATATGCCCATGCAAGGTTATGTAGCGTGTTTCGACAAGCTCAGGAAAAGGGGGTTCCTATCCTTTCCTCAGAGGGGGTTCATTTAAATCGGCTCGATCTGCCCGAAGAATTTGGTTTAATGAAACAATTGGCGCTTTACCCAGGAATTGTGGAAGGGAGTGCCTTATCCCTTGAACCCCACCGGTTGACTTTTTATCTTCAAGAGCTGGCTTCCCAGCTCCACCAGTTTTATTTTAATCATCGCATTATCACCCCGGATTTAGAATTAACCCAAGCCCGTCTTTTTTTTATGAAGTGCGTTCAAATGGTGATTCAAAATGCGTTGAAAATTTTGGGGGTTCAAGCCCCTGAGCGAATGTAAAAATGAAATTTCAGGTTTTGGAAAAAGATCCCAAGAGTTTGGCGAGGAGAGGGAAACTTGAAACCTCTCACGGGATAATTGACACCCCTGCTTTTATGCCCGTGGGTACTGCCGGGAGCGTGAAGACACTTACCCCGGATGAGTTGGCCTCCTTAGGAGCTCAAATTATTCTCGGCAACGCCTATCACCTGTATTTGCGTCCAGGGCATAACCTGATCCGTTCAATGGGTGGGTTGCATGGCTTTATTTCGTGGGATGGAGCCATATTGACGGATAGCGGTGGGTTTCAGGTCATGAGTATGGGAAAACTAAGTAAAGTGACTGAAGAGGGGGTTATATTCCAATCCCATTTGGATGGATCCACTCATTTTCTTTCACCCGATCTGAGTATTGAGATCCAAGAGGCCTTGGGCGCGGACCTCATTATGGCATTTGACGAATGTCTTCCGTATCCCTCTTCTTATGATCATGCCGCTTTTTCATTGGAACGAACCACTCGCTGGGCTCAGCGGTGTAAAACTGTTCACCATCGGGTTGACCAAAGCTTATTTGGAATTGTTCAAGGCGGATTTTTCCCAAAACTCAGGGAACAATCTGCGGGTGAAATCCTTGATATCGGGTTTGATGGGTATGCCATCGGTGGATTAAGCGTGGGGGAAAGTCAGGAAATGATGCGGGAAATGGTAAATTGTGTGGTACCCTTTTTGCCGAACGATTCCCCTCGTTATTTAATGGGGGTAGGAAAACCCGAGGACTTATTGGAGGGGGTGCGAAGTGGAATTGATTTATTTGATTGTGTTATGCCCACACGGCATGCTCGGACGGGATGGTTGTTTACCCGTCATGGACACATCGTGATTAAGCAGGCTAAATATGAAAAAGACCCCAGGCCGATTGATGAGGCTTGTGATTGTTATACCTGCGGAAGATTTTCAAGGGCTTATTTACGTCATTTGTTTATGGCCCATGAAATATTGGGTTTACGACTCAATACGCTCCACAATTTAAATTTTTATCTTCAGTTAATGAAAAAGATTAGAGAAGCGATTTCCGAGGGAGTTTTTGATGATTTTACCCAGCAGTTTTATTTTTTGAGAAAGGAGGCTGATCAGTGGGCTGGATGACATGGATTGCTTGGGCGCAAACACCTGACGGTGGATCCTCAGGGTCAACGGGTGGTGTGATCGCCAGTTTAATTCCTTTTGTTTTAATCATTGTGATTTTCTACTTTTTATTAATTCTCCCCCAGCAGCGGCGCCAAAAAAAACACAAGCAGCTACTGGAATTATTGAAAAAAGGGGACAAGGTAGTGACCAATGCAGGAATTTTGGGAACGGTGACCAATCTCAGCAAGGAGACCGTTACGCTTCAAGTAGCGGATAATGTCAAAATTAAAATTTTGAGGGATACCGTTGCCAGTCTAAGGGGGGAGACGGATGATTAAGAACGTGTTATCCTTAGAATTCTTTTGGAAACTAAAGAGCTTTTTAGAGTGGAATGGATTTAAGGGACCTGGCGATCTGTTAACCGTTCCTTGAGGAGGTGTAGATGAAGAAGGGAATTAGAGCCCGTGCGATTCTGATTGTGACCGTAACCCTTTTATCTTTTTTATTTTTTCTTCCTTCAACCCCAATGTTTCAAGCCATGCCACAGTGGTGGAAGAATGTGATGCCCAGCAAGGCCATTACCTTGGGTTTGGACCTTCAGGGGGGTATTCATCTAATTTTAAAAGTGGAAGGAGAAAAAGCGGTTGAAAACCATGTGGAACGGGCGGTGACCAGCCTGAAAGAGCTTTTTTCGGAAAAGAAATTTTCTGCGGAAGCAAAACGGTCTGGCCCTGAAGAAATTACCATTTCGTATACAGCAGAAAATGACGATATTAGGGAAAACCTGATTAATGCGGTGGAAAAAGGTTTATCGGGTTTTGATAATACGGACCGAAAGGAAGGAACGCTTGTTTTTTCATTGCCCGAAGGGAGGGGAGAAAAAATTGCCACCAATGCCATATCCCAGGCTTTGGAAACCATTCGGAACCGAATCGATCAATTTGGGGTGACTGAACCGTTAATCCAGAAAAGGGGAAAAGATCAGATATTAATTCAACTTCCGGGGGTGAAAGACCCTCAAAGGGCCATCGATTTAATTGGAAAAACAGCTCTATTGGAATTTAAACTGGTTGATTCCCAATCTCCCTTGGCTTCCCAGCTGCCCACATCGGTTTCCGCCGAAGAGGAGGTGAGTTGGCTTGCTGGGATTTCCGAAAAAATTTTAGAAGAGGATCAGATTTTGTTTGAAAAGAATATTGATGAAGAAACAGGTCGAATTACCAAACGGCCTTATTTGGTGGAGAAAAGGAGATTAATTGGTGGAGATTCTTTAACGGATGCCCATATAAATTTTGACGAGTTTAATCAACCATATGTCAGTATATCCTTTGACCGGGAAGGAGGGCGGCTCTTTGAAAAAATTACCGGTGAAAATATCGACCGGCAGCTTGCCATTATTTTGGATAACAATGTGTACTCTGCACCCGTCATTCGGGATAAAATCTCAGGAGGACAGGCCTCCATCAGTGGATTGTTTACCCTTCAGGAAGCAAGCGATCTTGCGCTAGTCCTTCGGGCAGGCGCCCTTCCTGCTCCAGTGGAAATTATCCAAAATCTGACGGTTGGACCTTCTCTTGGGCAGGATTCTATTGAGAAAGGGTTTAAGGCCACTCTTTTGGCGGGGCTTTTGGTTATTCTTTTTATGATTGTTTACTATCGGGTTTGCGGAATTATTGCCGATTTTGCTCTTTTATTGAATTTGGTGGTTTTGATTGGTGCTTTGGCCGCATTGGATGCAACCCTTACCCTTCCGGGTATTGCCGGAATCATTTTAACCATTGGTATGGGAGTGGATTCTAATGTTTTGATCTTTGAGCGTATTCGTGAAGAGCTTCGGCAGAAAAAACCTGTTCGCCTGGCTGTAGACAGCGGGTTTGATAAAGCCTTTGTGACCATTGTCGATTCCCATGTTACAACCCTTTTAACGGGAGCGGTTCTATTCCTTTTTGGAACCGGACCGATTAAGGGGTTTGCTGTAGCCTTGTGTTTAGGTATTGGAATCAATCTTTTTACCGCCTTGGTGGGAACCAAAGTGATCCTGGATATGATTAATAACCGGTGGAAGCTCCAACGGCTCAGTATCTAAATTTAGGTGGAGACGCTATGCTTGAAATTTTAGGAAAAACAAACATTGATTTTGTTGGAAAAAAGAACGTCACTTTTGCTTTCTCAGGGCTCTTGGTTTTATTAGGGGTGTTTACCCTGATTCAGATATGGTTGGGAGGGGCCAATTTGGGGATCGATTTTTCAGGGGGAACCTCCGTGCAACTAAAATTTGACCAACCGGTGAAAATTGACGAAGCCCGCCGTCTTTTATCGGAAAATGGGTTTCCGGATGCAGAGCTTCAGGAATTTACCGATGGAAATAAACTTCTCATTCGGGTGAAGGAGAAAACCAGCATTAAAGACAAGGTCTCCAACCAATTGGTTTCACTCTTCAGTCAAGAATTTTCCAATAATCAATTTGTGATTGATAGCAGTACGGAAATCGGTCCCACCATTGGGGAGGAACTTCAAAGGAAGGCAATAACAGCCGTGACCTTTGCCTTGATTATGATTATTCTGTATATTGCGGCCCGGTTTGAATTTCGATTTGGAGCGGCTGCAGCGGTGGCGACCTTTCATGATGTGTTAGCGGTATTAGGGATTTTCTACCTTTTAGATAAGGAGATTACGTTGTTGATTGTAACGGCCCTGTTAACCTTGGCCGGTTATTCCTTAACGGATACCGTGGTTGTATTTGATCGGATTCGAGAGAATTTGAGGAACCGAAAAGGACGTCACCTTCCCCAGGTGATCAACGATGGAATCAATCAAGTTCTTAGCCGTACCATTGTTACCTCCTTGACCGTCCTTTTGGTATTGCTTGCCCTTTTCTTTTGGGGAGGAGAGGTGATCCATGATTTTTCATTAGCCCTTATTTTAGGTGTGGTCATAGGAAACTACTCTTCTATCTTTGTTGCCAGTCCGATCCTTTTAATTTGGAAAGGCAGTCAAGGGAAACTTCTAAAACGGTCATAACCTCAAGGCATTGTCAAACAGGACGTGGATTTTAAAGGTACCTTTGACCCGATCCATTCCCAATTCCGGAGGGTTTCCTTTCGTAGGTTCCTCAATATTACCCTCTTTTTAAGAGGGTTTCCTCTATTCCTATTTTGCATCTTTGGGTTGGTTTCCTGTAACATGGATCGAAATTTTATTTTTTTCCCCAGCCGGTTGATTATTCAAACCCCAAAAGCGGTAGACCTTAACTACCAAGATGTCCGATTCCATTCTTCGGATGGGATTAAATTAAATGGGTGGTGGATTGAAAAAGAGGGAGCGGAGGGGACATTGATTTGGTTTCATGGAAACGGGGGAAATATGGGCGACCGTGTTGACCATATAAAGTTATTTTACGATTTTTTGCCATTGCATTTATTTATGATTGATTACCGGGGATATGGAAAAAGTGATGGGACCCCGTCTGAGGAGGGAACCTATCGAGATGCGGAGGCCGCTCTGGCCTTTGTCCAATCACGGGGTCAACCCAAATCGCAAAAGCTGTTTTATTATGGACAATCATTGGGATCGGCAATTGCGGTAGAATTAGCGATGAGAAAAGCACCCGATGCTCTCATTTTGGAGTCACCCTTTACTTCGATCCGGGACATGGCCAGAGTCGCCTATCCTTTCTTGCCTCTGGGTTTTTTGATTCGAACCGAATATAATTCCCTTTCAAAAATAGGGAAGATCTCATGTCCAGTTCTTATCCTTCACGGAGATAGGGATGAGATTATTCCGTGGGAGCAGGGCAAAGCCCTATTCGAAGCCGCCAATCAACCCAAAACGTTTACTCTTCTTCCAGGTGCGGGCCACAATGACACATTTATTTTGGGGGGAGAGCCCTATTTAAGAGAATGGGGTCGGTTGATCCGTACGGTTTTAAACTAGCCACACCCTTTTTCCTCTTTTCCTCAAAGGGGTGAAATTTTTTTAGGTTGAGTTTAAAGCTTTTGTCTTTTGCTTTATTGGAAAACCACTGCGGTGTTGGTGCCCCGGATTCCGCTAATTGACTGGACTTGAAACATAATCCTTTGCCCAAGGCTTTCAAAATCTTCTGCTTCAACATAGCCAATGATATCGTAGGCTCCTGCAACGATATGTGCCGAGCGGACCCCTTGAATACGCTTGACTGCATTGAGGGCTTTCCCCACCTTTCCTGATTGAACGTTCATTAATATATAGGCTGCTGCCATGGAGATCTCCTTTTTACTGATTTTTGTAGAGGGGGTTTAAATTCCAGACCCCTCAGAGGGTTCTGGGTATACATTAAATTATTTTAAACAGATTTTTCGGGTTGCATGGGGAGGGCGAGGGAGCAGATCCAATAGGCAAGAAATCACCGAAATCAGGCGAGCAACGGCTTGAGTCAGCACTTATTTGACCGATAAATAAGGAATTGAAAGTTAACATGAGGAAAAAAGGGTTGTCAATGCCAAACTGGGACGTTCCCTTTTAATGTAAAGCCTCATTTAGTTATTTTTTCAATCTCACTACTTGATTTTGTTTATTTGACAAAAAGGGGACCTTCTTATAAGTTTGAAATAATATAGAGACTTCAATGATTTAAAGTCTAATCAGGATCCAAATGAGGCAGAAAAAGATGCGTTGCACCGAATGTCTATCGGATAACCTTCCAGGGAGAAGATATTGCGGAAAATGCGGCAATCCTTTACTTTTCCCCTGCCTTCATTGCGGATTTGGGAATTCCATAGGGGATCATTTTTGTGGGGGTTGCGGGATCAATCTGGATGAAAAGATAGGAACCCTGGGTTCTTCCCATCTACCCTCCGAAATAGAAAAAGAAATGTTTCAGCCCCAAAACCTTCAAAACCCCTTCTCAGAAGATCAGTTGACGGAAATATTGGGTGTCAAGGGTGAAGCTCAGAAAGAAGAGAAGGAGAAAAAGGATCCCAAAAAAGCCGTTTCCCAGGATGATATTGATCAACTCCTAAAAGGGAGTTCTTAAAAGGGCGTAATAACCTTTCCCATAAATTTTTGTCTACATTCAGGTGAATGTTTAATGGCAATTTCAAAAGTGGTTCAGGAAAAAATTGGACAAATGCTGGTTGAAGAAGGAATTATTTCAAATGAGCAGTTAAGGGTGGCCCTGGAAGAGCAAAAGAAGCGGGGTTGGGGACAGAAACCATTAGGAGATTTTATTGTTGAACTAGGGTTTGCAACTGAAAAAGATATCTTAAAAGTGGTGGGGCTACAGTTTAATCTCCCGGTCATGGAATTAAAAGGGATTACCGTTGAAAAGAATGTCCTCAATATTGTCTCAGAGGCCATTGCCCATCGGTTTAAGATGATCCCTCTTTTTTTATTGGGAAATGAACTTACCGTTGCCATTACTGACCCGACCCGATTTGAAGTAATGGATGCCTTGGCCAACGAGACTAAGTGCAAAATAATTCCTGTTCTTGCCTTAGATTCGGAAATTGAAAACGCTTTGGCCTTTAATTACACCGAAAAATTAGAGAAACAATTAGACCATTCTATCAACCTTTACCAATACGGAGTCGATCGAGAAGGTCCCTCTGAATCTGAAAGACTCAAAAGAGCGGGGAAAGAAATTCCCATCGTCAAAATTGTGGATAAAATTCTTGCTCATGCGGCGGAAGAATCCGCTAGTGATATCCATATTGAACCAGGGGTAGAGCAATTGACCATTCGTTTGAGAATCGATGGAATTCTATCCGAGGCCTTTACCTTTAGCATGTCTCTTCACGCTGCCATTGTTTCTAGAATTAAAATTTTGTCTCAATTGGATATCTCGGAGCGATGGGTTCCCCAGGATGGCCGGATTCAAATGAGCATCCAAAAAAAGAGTTTGGACATGAGGATATCCACCCTGCCCACGTGTTTTGGTGAAAAGGTGGTGATGCGTTTACTGGATAAAAAAAATTCCTTGTTGGGGTTGGAACAAATGGGTTTTTCAAAGGGAAATCTTGAGACCTTTCGGTTCTTAATTCGGCAACCTTATGGAATCATTTTAATTACGGGGCCAACCGGAAGCGGGAAAACGACCACGCTGTATGCCGCACTGAATGAGGTCCGTTCGGTTGAAAAAAATATCATCACAGTTGAGGATCCGGTTGAATACCAAATCCCCACCATCAACCAGGTACCGGTTAATCCGAAACGGGACGTTACCTTTGCGAATGCCCTGAGGGCTATTTTGCGCCAGGATCCCAATATTATTATGATTGGGGAAATTCGAGACCGTGAAACAGGAAAAATTGCAACAGAGTCTGCCTTAACAGGACATTTGGTTTTTAGCACCCTGCACACCAACGATTCCCCCGGGGCAGTGACCCGTTTGATGGAAATGGGAATTGAACCGTATTTATTGGCCCCCTCTCTCCTTGGCGTGGTGGCCCAAAGGCTTGCCCGAAAAATTTGTGGAAATTGCAGGGAAGCCTATTCCCCGACACGGGTGGAGTTGGAGACCATGGGGTTGATTCATTTGGGGAAAGATATTCCTTTTTACAAAGGGAAGGGCTGTAAAACATGCAACCAAAAGGGATATAAAGGACGGGTAGGGGTTTTTGAAATTCTGGTGGTAGATGAAACCATACGGGAACTTATTTTGGCAAAAGCCTCTGCCAATACCATTCGGGGATATGGGTGGAAAAAAGGTTTTCGAGATATGCGGTTTGATGGGGTGAAGAAGGTGGTCGCAGGATTAACTTCAGTGGAAGAAGTCTTACGGATGACTCGTGGAACGGAACTCGTCCACTGATCGGCCCATTGAAATTCGGGCGGAACATGTCAATGCCTTTGTAGGGCCCACCTTAGATATATTGAAACGGATGGGTAGGGTGGATGCCTCTGTCCGGGAGGTTCGGCGTGAAAAGGAAAACAACCCTTCCCATCCCATTTCTATTGTGATCGGTTTTTCGGGAGATTTAAACGGTTCTTTTATCATCGGTTTCGATAAGGTTTCTGCCCTTGCGGTGACTGCAGGAATGATGGGGGTGGAGAAAATGACCGAGCTGAACTCGGATTGCCAAGAGGCTTTAGCGGAATTCAGTAATGTTATTGTTGGAAATGCAACGGGAAAATTGGCGGATCTAGGAATACAGGTAACCATCACAACCCCTATTATCAGCATGGGGATGATTGTTCCATTGGTGGAGGACCCTTTTATTGTTCCCTTAAATTCGGATAAAGGGGATATTGAGTTGGGTCTTTCCTTTAAAGGAAAAAGCCAAAAGAAAGATTGAATAGAAAAAAAACCATTGGGTTAGATCAATGCATTGTTTCTTTTCAAAAAAGAAATAGAATTTCCCCGTTAAAAGGGAAGGAGGTTAGTTATGTCAGAGAAAAAACGGGTTTTAATTGCTGATGATTCAAAGGTGATGAGAGAGTCATTAAAAACCATTTTGGAAAAATGCCATTGTGAAGTGGTTGGCATGGCTGAGAATGGGGCTCAGGTTATTTCGCAATATAAAGACCTGAAACCCGATTTGATTACCTTGGATATTGTGATGCCTCAACTCAATGGAATCGATACCTTGAAAACACTCAAATCGATCCATGCGCAAGTTAAGGTGATTATGGTGACTTCACTGGCCACTCAACAAGATGTCATCAAATGTAAAGACCTTGGAGCCAATTATTATATTTTGAAACCTTTTGAAGATTCTAAAGTCATTGAAACCATAAAAATGGTTACGACCTAGTTCAATCTCTCCGCATAAAAACCCAGACCTCTTGTTTGAATTTCCCTCACCTAAAATTTAAAAATTAGCAAATTTTTTTATTTAGTTAGTTTTTGTTTTTAAGGCGTGGGCCTTTTCCACAAGGTTAAAGGGCCATTTCCGTTTGAAAAACCTTTTATGAGTATCCCTAAAATTTGAATAATTCAACATTGACACCGGTTGGTTTGGAATGTTATGATGGGCTAATTTTTCTTTTAAACCAATGAGTTCGCACCTATGGGCCAAGTGGTGATTCAAACAGAGGATTTAAAGCTAACCAACTTGAATGAATATGAAAAAAAAGGGGGATATTCCGCTTTTCGAAAAGCCCTTAAAATGCTGCCTCTTGAAATTATTAAAGAAGTCAAACGTTCAGGTTTAAGAGGAAGAGGAGGGAGTGGCTTTCCCACCGGTAAAAAGTGGGAAATGGTTTATGGGCAAAGGGAGACCGAACGGTACGTAGCGTGCAATGCCAGTGAAAGTGAACCGGGAACCTATAAAGACCGTTTTTTAATTCAGCGGGTTCCTCATCAGCTTCTTGAAGGCATTCTAATTGCGGGTTTTGTGATGGGGGCAAAGGAAGCATATCTTTTTATTAAGGAAAAATACCATGACGAGGTGGCTATTTTAGAGAGTGCAATTGAAGAAGCCCGGCATGCCGGGTATATGGGGCGAAATATTTTAGGAACGGGTTTAAATCTGGATGTCCGTTTGTTTCGTGGACCAGACACCTATGTTTCGGGGGAAGAAACCGCTATGTTGGAGGTGATCCAGGGGTTTTCCGGAAAACCCAAAGAAAAACCTCCTTATTACCCCACTACTTTTGGGCTTTTTAAAAAACCGACTCTGGTGAATAATGCCGAGACCCTTTCTAATATTCCTTCCATTCTAAATCATGGGGCTGACTGGTTTTCAAGGATTGGCGTTCCCCATTGCCCAGGAACCATGCTGTTTTCTGTCAGCGGGGCGGTTAATCAGCCGGGGGTTTATGAGCTTCCCATGGGGACGGCCTTGAGAGAGCTCATTTTTGGATGCGGGAAGGGAATCCGCGAGGGAAGACGCCTAAAAGCGGTCTTTCCCGGAGGTCCCTCTAGTTCTCTCCTGACCGAAGATCATTTGGACCTTCCCATGGATTTCGATTCTTTTAAAAAAGCTGGAACTTCATTGGGATCTGCGGGAATGCTTGTGTTTGATGAAACTGCTTGTATGGTTTCAGTGGTTTTGGAATTTTCCCGGTTTTTCGCCAGGGAGAGCTGCGGGCAATGTCCTCCCTGTTCCTTGGGAACCGTACATATGTCGGAGTTGTTAGAACGAATTGAATCCGGGGAAGGGCGGAAAGAAGATTTGGAGGCCCTCATTCAACTCTGTGGTATTGTAAAAGGAAAAGGGATTTGTACCGTTGTCACCGGTGCCTCGATTGCTGTGCAGAGTACGCTAAAACATTTTATGGATGAATACGAATCTCACCTGAATGGAAGGGCCTGTAATGCAACTGTGGTTGGATGTTTAGAGAAGGCCCTTTAACCCAGAACCTGATATTTTCACCCATCCCAACTTTTCCCCCAAAGGGGATTTTTTTTTGAGGGGGTCAGTGTGTATATGGATCGTATGGTTATTGATGGGTTGGAGTTCCACAGCCATTGTGGGACCACCCCTGAGGAAAGAAAAATAGGCCAGCGCTTAAAAGCGAAGGTTGAGATTTTTGGAAGTTTGGAAAAAGCGGCAAAAATGGATTCCTTAAAATCTGCCATTGATTATGTGGCGCTGTGTCGGTGTATTCTTCAAACAGGGAAAAAAGTGCGGTGCCGTTTATTGGAAACATTAGCGAATCGGATGGCCCAAGAGATTTTTTTAAACTTTTCCGTTCAAGAAGTCCGTATTCAATTAGAAAAACCTTTTCCTCCCATTGATGAAATTCTCCACTCTTTTTCCGTGGAGGTGGTTCGTAAAAGACGGGGCATAAAAAAGAAGGGGAGGAATAAAAGTGTTCGGTAGGCCCGATGTTTCTTCCCATGGATGAATGGATTGAAGTAGTCAATCACCAGAATCAAGTGGTGGGAAAGGCGCTAAGGGATCGGGTCCACGAGAAGGGACTTCAACACCGATCCGCCCATGTTTTCCTTTTTAATTCAAAAGGGGAACTATTTTTACAAAAAAGATCCAAAAAAAAGAAAGAACATCCCGGTTATTATGATTCTTCATCCGCAGGCCATTTGGACGTGGCAGAAACCTATCTGGCTTGTGCCACACGGGAATTAATGGAGGAATTAGGGATTCAGGTTGATGTATTGGTTAAGATGGGAATTCGAAAAACAACCGATGGGCGTTCCATTGAGCACGCGATGCTTTATTTGAGTAAAAGTGATCAAATTCCCAAACCGAACACAAGAGAGGTAGAGAGCGGTCAATATTTTTCTCGGGATCGAATCGATACCTGGATTCTTGAGGGGGGTGAAAACCTTACTCCTGCTTTTTTAACCCTGTTTCAGGGTTTCCGGAGTCAACTGGAAAGGTTTTGTCAAAATGAGGATCAAAAGTCCTATTGATAAAAATCCCTTCGCCAGGCCAAGGGGCGCAAACGGTCCATTTCCTTTTGGGTCAAAAGGTTCCGGTCGGATACAGCGGCGTTTTCATCTACGTGGGAGACCTTTCGCATTCCTGGAATCAATGTCGAAACCGCGGGATGGGTTAAGCAGAATTTGAGAGCCCCTTGGGCGAGGTTTTGAATATCTCCCCTGAGCAAAAATTTAAAATCCTGGACCCGGTCGCACACTTCCTTTAGGCGGTCTCCCCCGAAATAATCCCGACGGAAATCCTCTTCATGGAAGGTCATATTGGGGTGGAATGTCCCGGTCAGACTTCCCTCGTCAAAAGGAACCCGGACAATGACTCCTACCTTAAATTCCTGACAAGCGGGGAATAGTTTATCGGCAGGGGCTTGTTCAAAGAGATTGTAGATGACCTGAACCGAATCAACAAGCCCTGAGCGAACCAGCTCCAAAGCGTTTTCGGGTTGGTAGTCATTGATCGAAATTCCAAAAAAGCGTATTTTCCCATCTGTTTTAAGTTTATTAATTCCCTCCTGCCAATCCGGAGCATGGGTCCATGAATCATCCCAAACATGAAATTGCTGGATGTCAATGCAGTCTATATGGAGGTTTTTCAGGCTTCGTTCCGTACATTTTATGATCCAATCGGAGGGAAAAGCTTCCCGAATGGGAGTATTGGCCAAGGCAGGCCAACGTTTGTTTTTGGGGGGTATTTTGGTTGCAATATGGATAGGGAATTTCCAGTCTCCGACTGCTTTCCCGATCAAACGTTCACTATGGCCGTCACCATAGACATAAGCAGTATCAAAAAAATTAATGCCGCACTCCATGGCCCGGGTTAGCGCTTTAAGCGACTCCCGATCATCCGCAGGGCCCCACCAGGTTTTTCCGATTCCCCATGCCCCAAACCCTATTTCTGAAACCTTAAGGCCTGTTCGCCCCAGC
>DASWJH010000102.1 GCA_036397255.1 Nitrospiria bacterium | reverse complement strand
CCTCATAGTTCGGGAAAGATTGGCTTGAGGGGTTTGCATTAACAAATGATAATGATTATTTAACAAGCAATAGGCAAGAATCCGAATACCCCACATTTCATGGCATTCAGAAAGAAGTTCCAAAAAACACTGTCTATCTTTTCGGTTCGTAAAAATTCCCCGGTAGGCAAGGCCTCGGTTCATTACATGATAGTAGGCACCGGGGAATTCTATCCGTAGGGGACGGGACATGGCAAAGGTTTATCAAATTCTCCCACTTGAGTCAAGAGCAGATTTGACCCCTGTTTCTGTTTCCCCTGTTTGACCCCTGTTCTAAACCACCCCACGGGGAGATCATTATAGGTCCACACCACGAGGAAGGGTCCTACGATGATGATTCCCCAGAGGATGATAAAAAACATAGACACCCTCATTGATCCTAGTGAAAATCTGTTTAAACCAAAAGGATATTTTTATGATTTAAATAAAAAGGGAGATATCAGAGTCTTTTGCGTAGGAAAGGAAGGTAGCGGCACCGACCGGTTCCGCTAAACCATCGATCAGATCGGAATATTTAATTCCCATCATCTCCATGGTCATATTGCAAGGCCAAAGGGTCACCCCGGTCTCTTTTGCCAGATTAAGTAGTTCCGGAACAGAAGTAATATTTTTCTTTGAAATGGTTTTCTTCATCATCACCGTTGCCAATTCAGTCATCCCCGGAAGTGCGGAGATGATATTGGGCATCGGCATGGGGGTGGCGGGATTTCCCAACGGAACAAATTTTAAAGTTTCGGCAGAACCCTTTTTCAAAATATGCAACCCGAAAAAGGTGAAGAAAATGCCGACTTCCATATTCAAGGCAATGGCCGTGGTAGCGAGTATGAGAGGCGGATAGGCCGCTTCCAGGGTTCCTTTAGATACGATTATCGCAAGCCGCCCTTTTTTTTTGGTTGGTTTTTTCTCCAGAATGGAAAATAGTTTGGTTTTAGCCCATTCCTCAATCCGCTCGTCCACCAGCCCTTTAATTTTTTCTTCAAGTGCGGGGTCTAAACCCTCTTTTAGTTTTGGATCCATTTTTCTTAGTCTTCTTTCCTGATGTAATAGAAAAAAACCCCGTTTTCCTCTTTGGATGAAATTAATCTGTTTCCGGTTTCTTCTATAAAAGCGGCCATATCGGGTTTGGATCCTTTATCCGTTGCAATCATTTCAAGGATTTGACCTGGTTGAAGGGAATCTACCGCCAACTTGGTCTTCACGATGGGAATGGGACAGGAAAGCCCTTTGCAGTCCAGGGTTTTATCGGGTTTTAGTTCATCCGTAGAGGTCATTGTTTCCTTATCTCAAAGGGATGTTTACAAAACTCATTATCTATTGATTATTCCTCCAAAGTCAAACCACAAAAAAGGGGATAAAAAAAATATTGTTTGTCTGGTATGTCCAGGCTTAAATTAAGCAGTGGGAAAAAATTCTGGATCCCCGCTTAAGGCCTGCGGGAATGACGGATAGGATCTTCTTATTTCAAAAGGAAATTCCTAACTGCTTGTTTTGGATGGGTCGGATTTTTCGTCGGATTTATCAACGGAGAGGTGGCCGCCTTCCTTGAGGTAACTTCTAAAACGGCCCATGAGCTCTTCACCCAAAACCCCCACCTGGGGTTTGTGGGTCATATATTCCTTGATCTCGGCCAATCTTTTTTCGGCTTGGTCATTGCCTTTCAGGCGTTTGACTTTTTTCTGGGCTTCTTCAAAGGCATCAAAGGTGAGTTCTTTGAATCCCAACTTACGGATACGAAGGACCGCTTTCATCATGGCCTCATTACGAAAACGGGTGAGCATATCCGAATTGATTTCTTTGGCCCCCTCTCTACGCGCCCGCCGTTCCGCGGCTTTTTTGATTCCGCTTCTTACAAAATCAGGGGAGGTTTGTAACCGGTCCCACGCTTCTGGATTCCATTTGATTTCTTCCAGAGGGGTTTCCCAAACTGTGGTCAGAACCTCCTCGGTCATTTCCTTAAACCCTTGGGACCTGGCCAAATCCTCCGCGTCATGCTTGAGCATCTGCTGAACAAATTCGGTCGCCATGGGAGGTGTATTTTCAATTTTTTTATTGAGCTTGGCCATGGCCCCTTCCGTCCATTTCATCTCCTCACGGGGAGCCTCTTCTATCTCTCCCAAGGCCTCAACCTTCTCCAAAAGCTCCACATTGACTTCCATGTGGCCCCGTTCCCGGGCAATATCCTGGGCAATTCTCTTGACCATGGACTGCATGAATTCTGGAACGTCCGCTAATTTTTCTTTTGCGGCTTTGGTCCAGGGCAACTGCCCCTGCAGCATCGCATCGGCAGCTTCTTTGAGGTCATCGGCTCCGCCCATGCCCCCCATGGCTTCGTTCTTCCACTGGGTGAGCATCTCTTTCGTGATGGTGGTAACCCCTTTTTCCTTCGCCCTTTTCTCCGCCAACCGCCTGACCATCCCCCTTAAGAAAAACGGGGCTTTCTCCAGACTTTGAAGGGCGTCACCTTCCCAAATGATATCCTCATTTTTTGAGCTGCCAAACATGATGAACTCCTCTAATGATATTCCTGGATTCCCGTTTCCACGGGAATGACGCCAGTTTTTTTTCCCACCTCTGGATTCCCGCCGATGAGGGAATGACAGGCTTTTTTAAATTCGATCCTAACAAGCCATTTTTTCAAAGACGACCCGGTCGAGGCCGTCCCAAAAGATTTTCCTTGCTTCCAAGGAACGCATGACACCTTCTCGAACTTTTTCCTGTCCCTCCGTGGTTTGGACATGACGGAGAATCAGGGTATTAAAAACTTCCGCGTGCTCTTTGTCTTCCACGATATGCATGGTGAAATATTCCATGTCCTCATTCATAATCTTGGCGTTCTTAAACCCTTTGACCAGGTAACCAAACATGATCGGAATCGAGAATTCATGACCCGGCCCGATGGCCCCTAATCCGGTCCGAAAGTCCTCATCGCGGGTTACATCCATATGCATTTGAATAAAAGAGGATACCTCCGGCAACAGTTGGGTTCGGCCAAAGGCTTCTTCCTCTAAACCCAACGATTTTAAAAACTTCCGGTAGAGCGCGGGGTGGCTTCGAAAGATCGTATGCTGGCCGAATTCGTCATCAAATACGGAACGGAGCAGAACACCAGCATCGGGGTCTGGAATGCGGGGAAGAAGGTTGGTCATGTAGTTCACAAAAATCCTGACCAACTGGTAATGCTGTAAACCGAACCGTTGAAGCTGATCTAAAGACAGTGGTTCTTTGGAAAACCGTTTTAAGAAAGGATGATGAACGGCTTCATGAGCCTCCACCTCCTTCTGCAACCGAACAATAAATTCCTGGGCGTTCATGGACAATTCGCTCGAATCCTTACATCGTCATAAATTGACCGAATTTTCCTTTGGACTCATCCATGATGACCTCATCAACCGTCTCAACACCTTTTTCCCGGGCCAAGCGTTCAATCTCCAGTTTGGCCATGGGACGTATAAATTCTGGAATATTGTTAAGCCTTTGCTGTGCTCCCGGGGACCAATTCATTCCGCCGTTGTCACCTTTGGATTCCTCAATGACCGCCGGTGTGACCACCTGAAACCCTTTATTTCTTGCATAGGCCTCAACCCCGCTTTTCACCATGGGCCGGATAAAATCCGGAATTTTCTCCATACGATCCAATGCTTCCGATGTCCAGTTCAGAGGTTTTTGAGCCTCCCCGCTTCCCATCCCCGCCAACATGGAGGAAAAAGGACAACTGCCTGCTTCAGATTTTGCGGCTTCCGCCGGTTGTGGCTGAGCGGAAACGGATTCTTTCAAAGTTCCCCGGGTCAATTCAAAAGGCGCTGGGGTATCCGTTCGTCCGCCGATTTTCACTCCAAGGGCGTTCACCAATTGCGTTTCCCCCGGATTGGTTACCATGGAAAACCGGCCCCCGCACTTTGGACATTCAAACATGACCCCGAGGGAGTCCTCTCCTGGTTTTTCGACCTTTTGAAATAACATGAAGGATTCACATTTCATACAAACAAATTTCATTTTAAATTTCCTCCTTATTTTTCAAACATAAGAATTCATTTTTAAATTTCATTTTCCAAAAAGGGTTCCACCCCCCTCCTTCATCCACCTCTTCTTAAAGGGGAGGAGATGCGGAAATTGCTTTTGAAGAGGCCTTTACCTGAATATTGAGTTGATCCGAAATTTTTCGTGTGATGTTTTGGAATCGTTGAACAATGGGCTCCGATTCATCCTGAAGGGGAACGCCTTTATCACATGCCGCCGCCAACTTCTGGTTAAAAGGGATTTTCCCCAGTAAGGTCACACCCGTCTTCTTGCATAACTCCTCGATATTTCCCTCAAACAAAGGGCTTTCGGTTTTACATTCCGGGCATAAAAAACCGCTCATATTTTCAACCACCCCTAGAACATGAAAACCCACATCCCGCGCATAAACCAAAGATTTTTTTACCACATCGGCTGAAACCTCTGAAGGGGTAGTCACCACAACCGCACCATCCAATTCAGGGATAAACCCAATGATGGCGGGCGGTTTATCGGCGGCCGCTCCGGGAGGAAGGTCCGCCAGGAGAAGATCCAATTCTCCCCAGACGATATCTCCCAAAAACTCCCGAATCACACTCATTTCCATCATCCCCAGCCATACGGGTGAGAGCTCCATTGAACCTTTCCAACGAACCGGACTGTCGGGTTTTAAAAAAAACTCCATGGAGGCTACCTTAATACCCAATGGACCCACTGGAGGAATCGCACCCTCTTTCGTAAACTCAAACTGCTGCCCCTTCATCCCAAGCATTAATGGTATACAGGGCCCATTCAGGTCCACATCCAAAATCCCAACCCGGAGACCCTGACGGGCAAATGCCAAGGCGAGATTAATGGTGGTCATGCTTTTCCCCACCCCGCCTTTTCCGCTCATCACCACGATTTTTTGGCGGATTCTCCCCATCCGGGTTTTAACCTGAATGGTTTGATCCACGATCTGCTTCATAACCTGGGCGTCATCGGGGTACTGCAATTTGCTCAAAATGGATTTTAGATCTTTTTGAGGAGCCATTTTTCTTTATTTCCTTTAAATATTCCACGTTTTAGAAAAAGCGTATTATATGCCAAATTCCTGTTCTAATTCAACAAAATTCCCCATCAAAATTTGATCTCCAATATAAGGTAAAATAAAGGAATTTATCCATGCAAAAAATGGCTTCCTCGAATTAAGGTAAGGTTATAAAATCCTGCTTTCAAAGGGGGAAAAGCACAAAAGAATTAAAAATAGGACAAGATACTGGGACTCTCTAAAAGGGGAAAATGCCCAGGCTTACTTCTTGTTAAGACAAGAAATTATTGTTAAAAATTCCCCTCTTTGGCAAAGGGGGTAAGGGAAGATTTTATTACCATAAAATCCTCCTTTTTCAAAGGAGGGCTACCGGGGTCCCTTTCTTAAATAGGAGGAAAATAATAAGGTTTAAGAAAAATTCTCAACTATGTATTGGGGGATAAGCCACATACAACAAAAAGTAAGTAATGGCAGTGGTAAACAGGGCTACGACATACAAAACCATGGTAAATGTTCCCAGAAGCCGGTGCCGCCTCTCTCCGTCAGGCAAGGCCCTTTCGATAAACCGTTCAAGACCAAGAACCAATGCCACTAAAAGAAACCCTGAAAAATAAACCCAAAACTTTCCCGCTGTAAAACCTGTTTCGGTGCTTAAACTTCGGGACACGAAAACCAAAATAAAAACCCCAAAGGCCCAAATGGAAATTTTAATCAACGTCTTTTGGTGTACCTTCAGCTCACCCGCCTTAAGGACCATTTCCTGCCCCTTCCGCTGTGCCACCCGGTATCCTAAAATGATCATATAAACCGCCATAATAATCCCCACCGAGACCACTGCTACATGAAGGGTAAGGAGCGGGCTGAAAATCCAATCGTACAAAAACTTGGAACCCCCGAATCCTTCTTTCCCTTCCGCGGCCAGTGCCCCTAACCCCCTGCTAAGGTAGTAAAAAACAAAATAACCCAACATGGCAATCATGGCCCAGAGGGTAATTGTATGATGATGCCTCCCTTTTGCTTTTCGCGCTTTTTGCCAGCCCATAATAAACAACACCGTAAAACCAACCGCCAACAAAAAGCTAAGATCCGCACCAATTGTTCCGTATGTTCCTAAAAAGCCAGGCCGATTCAAAAAGGCTTCCATACTACCCTCCTGAGATTAACCAAAGGTAAACGTATAAGCTTCCAACCCTTTTCTATCTACTTTAATGGTCAGTGTGTGCTTTCCGTATCCGTCCCGACGGTTATGAATCAGAGAATAAAGACGCCCTTCTCCCACGGAAAGCCAACTTCGATTTTCGGAGTCGAAGTGAATATCTTCACCCGCCTCCTGGGGGTCTAAAGGTTCATCATCTAATAGAACTTCCACCAGTACCTTTCCCCCGGGAGCACCCGCCACCATATTAACCGATTTAGCAGTATAATTCAGGATCAATTTTCCTGCTTGATGGCCCTCAAACCTGGCAAAATCGTCCTTCACAGCCCATAATCCCACCAAATAAAAAAGGTTGTCTCCGATGGATTCAGGCTCTTTAAATTCTCCCTTTCCCCCAACCCTTAAACCCCGGGGATTCCCAAGAAATTGATTCCGGTGAGAACCGATATAGATCTCCGGTGTTTGAATCCGCTTATGCTCAACCGGTTCTACAAAAACCTGAGTCTTCGTCTCATCTAACTGATAATGGGCCTCTAACAAAACGTTTCGGATCATATCTTCGGTTTCCTTGTAACCCCCTTCACCGATTTGCTCAAAACGGATATTTCCCCCGGCATCAATTAAATATTTATGGGGCCAATAGGTGTTGGAATAGGCTTTCCAGGTCTTCTTTTCATTATCCAAAGCCACAGGATACCGGATTCTCAAATCATTCACCGCTGTTTTCACCCGTTCACTGGCTTTTTCAAAATTAAATTCGGGGGTATGGACGCCTATGATAACCAGACCCTTTTCCCCATATTTATCATGCCATGCATTTAAGTAAGGAATGGTCCTCAAACAGTTGATGCAGGAATAGGTCCAAAAATCAACCAAAACCACCTTGCCTTTCAGTTCATTGATGCTCAAAGGTTTTGAATTGATCCATGCCTGAATTCCCTGGATCTCCGGAGCAACCCCCCGTCGAGCCTCTTCATCCACTAAAAAAATCAATAAAAAGGGGCTTGCCGCGATACATAAAATGATTAAAAAAGGTGGGACCCTGCGTTTGTTTTTCAAGCAGAACCTGAATTCTCCTAGGCACAAAACTCTAATTCTATTGAACTCCCTGACTGGGAGTCATTATAATAGCACATTATAATCTAGAAAATATTGGCAATTCAAGCCCGTTTGCCCCATGATGAATCAAAACGGATTAACCTTGTTTCCCTTCTGGCAGTAGGAGCCCGAAAGAGTGATTTCCTGAACCCATTTCTGATTAAGTCGGTAACCATCAGCGTGATCGGAGGGGTTATCAGGATTTTCCTTTTTGGGAAAAAACACTTATGAAAATAATTCATTCCACCATCGCTGGAACCGGTTCCTACCTTCCCGAAGATAAAATTTTAAACAGCTCACTTTTAGAAAACACAGGGCTGGATGATCAAGGGATTCAAAGACGGACCGGTATCCGCGAACGGAGGAAAGCCAACCCTCAAGAGGCTTCATCTGATCTCGCCACCTACGCGGCTCAAGAAGCCCTTCATTCGGCTAATATTGATTCTTCCATGATCGATTTTATTATTTTATCGACCACCTCTCCCGATATGTTTTTCCCCGCAACGGCCTGCCTCGTTCAAAGAAACCTTAAAGCCCGCCATGCTTCCGCCTTTGATATTTCCGCTGGCTGTTCCGGATTCCTCGTGGGCCTATCCATTGCAGACCAGCTATTGAAGAACCCGAAAGTGAAAAATGTTTTGGTGATTGCATCGGAAGTCAAAACGCGATTTGTTAACCCAAAAGACCCAACAACCGCAATTATTTTCGGGGATGGGGCCGGTGCAGCGGTCATCCAAAAAAGCCAAAATTCATTCGGGCTTATATCCCTGATCATGAAAAGCGATGGTCAATACGGAGATTTAATTAAAATTCCTGCGGGAGGTTCCCGATGCCCCACCACTTCAGAGACCCTACGAACAGGACAAAATACCATTACCATGAGGGGTGCCTCTTTATTTCGTGTCGCCGTGGAAAAAACCGTCAGTGTGATCACAGAAATTTTGGAGAGAAATAAACTTTCTGTTTCCACTCTTTCCTATGTGGTGTTGCACCAGGCCAACCTTCGGCTCATCAAAGCCATCTCGAAAAGACTTAAATTCCGGGATGAACAACTGGTGGTTTCGCTGGACCAGATCGGAAATACATCCTCATCCTCGCTTCCAATCACACTTGATTTTCTCGTAAAAAGCAGGAAACTCAAAGGAAGAGAATGGATTCTCCTGTCAGGTTTCGGAGCGGGCCTCACCTGGGGAGCCGCCTTGATTCAATGGCCAGAAAAATAACTGTTTTTCCTTTCCCCCAGGTTAACCAGGGAATATAATGGATGTTTAAATCCATTACTCAATTCTCAAAGAGGAAACTAAATGCAAGAGTCCTTGTCACAAAATAAGCTTCTGACCTTCTTTCGGGAACAGGTAACCCATCCCCTTCTTCTAGAAGAACTGATTCAACGGTTTCCCACACCCGAAAATGAAATTCAAACCTTAAATACAGACCTTCAAAATCTGGTCTCAAAGGGTGTCTTGGTTAAAACGCGGGAGAACCGCTTTGGCCTACCCAGCCGGATGAACCTCATCATCGGTAACCTGCAGGGCCATGCGGATGGTTACGGCTTCGTCATATCGGAGGAAGAAGGAGAAACAGATGTGTTTATTCCTGCCCGTGCCATGGAGGGAGCCATGCATGGGGATCGGGTGATTGCAAGGTTTGAAAAACCTTCCGTTGCAGGAAAACGAGAAGGTAGAATTATTCAAATGCTGGGGAGGGCCAGGACTGATTTGGTAGGCCGTTTTGAAAAAAACAAAAATATCAACGTGGTGGTTCCTCAAGAGAAACGGATATCTCAGGTGGTTTATGTTACACCCCGAAACAGTCTTCATGCCCGGGATGGCGACATGGTCATTGTTAAAATCCTGCAGTACCCCAGCAAAAAACGAAACCCCATCGGTTCAATCACAAAAATTTTAGGGCACCATTCAGACGCCAGGATTGATTCGGATCTGATCATCGAAAGCCACGGGTTGCCCAAAACCTTTCCTCACGAGGTTCTTAAAGAAGCACAGGGCCTTCCTGAAAAGGTTCAAGAGGGGGCCGTTCATACCCGAAAGGACCTCCGGAATTTGATCACCGTAACCATTGACGGCGAAAAGGCCAAGGATTTTGATGATGCGGTTTCCGCTCAACGTCTCCCGGACGGCCTGATTCGGCTTTGGGTCCATGTTGCAGATGTAGGTCATTATGTTCCGTGGAACGGGAACTTGGATCAGGAGGCCTTAAAAAGAGGAACGTCCATTTATTTTCCTGACCGGGTCGTTCCCATGTTTCCCGAAAAACTTTCCAACCAAATTTGCAGCCTGAACCCAAACGAAGACCGTTTAACCCTGACCTGTGAAATGGACTTTGATACGAACGGTACCCGGACATCCTATCAGGTGTACGAAAGTGTCATTTTAAGCAAAGCCCGAATGACCTATACCCAGGTCAAGGAAATCCTTCAAGGAAAACCCTGGCCTGAACATTCTCAGTCAAAAAACATTATCGCCCTTCTCCAAATTCTGGAAGATTTATCTCAACGGCTTCACCAAAAGCGTCGGCGGCGAGGGAGCATCGACTTTGATTTGCCCGAACCGGAAATTATCCTGGACCTTCAAGGACAGGTATCGGATATCCTCCGTCAGGAGCGAAATATTGCCCACCGCATCATTGAAGAATGCATGTTGGCGGCCAATGAAACCGTTGCAGAACATTTAACCAACCTTCAAACACCAATGGTTTTCAGAATCCATGAAGAACCCGATGCAGATAGAATGAGAGATTTTAACGAATTTATTCAGCCTTTTGGCCTTTACCTGAAGGGAATCAATAAAATAAAACCTAACTCCCTTCAAAAGCTTCTGGATCAAGCCAAAGGCACTCAATATGAAAAACTCATTAATCATGTCCTCCTTCGTTCAATGAAGCAGGCCCGTTATTCCACAGAAAAAAAAGGCCACTTCGGACTGGCTGCAGAGCATTACACCCATTTTACCTCCCCTATCCGGCGCTACCCTGATTTAATTGTTCACCGCCTCCTCAAAGAGGTATTGTCCAACGGAGCCCTCCCCTCAAAAAGAATAAAACACCTGGAGGAAATTCTTCCCGGTATTGCCAAACAATCCTCTGAAAGGGAACGGGAAGCCATGGAAGCCGAACGGGAAGTGATTGATTTTAAAAAAGCCAGGTTTATGTTGGATAAAATTGGAGAAGAATTTGATGCTTATATTACAGGGGTAACCAACTTCGGGTTTTTTGTGGGACTCCAACTTTACTTTGTTGAAGGGTTGGTCCATATGACTTCTCTGCATGACGATTATTATTCGTATGTTGAAAAACAACATGCCCTGGTGGGTGAACATCAACGAAGGGTCTTTCGATTGGGTGATGAAGTTCGGGTCCGGGTGGAACGGGTGGATATCGATCAGCGCCGGATTGATTTTTCTCTGGTAGATATGAAACAACAGGGGGAAAAATCAAAAAAAAGAAAAAAACCCATAAAAATGAGAAAACGAAAACACCACCCTTAAAAAAACAGATGGCCTCTTCTAAAATTTCCCAATTCAAACAACTCACGGAAATTGACCCCAGCGAAGCCACCTTTTTTGGGTTGGGACGAGCGTACATGGAGGAAGGATATTTCGAAGATGCTGCAGATGCTTTTTATAAAGCCATCGAAAAAAAACCAGATTATACGGCAGCCTATTTGCAACTGGGAGAAGCCCTCCAACATTTGAATCAAATAGAAAAGGCCATATGCGTATATGAAAAAGGGATCACTGTGGGAGAACAGACACATAATGAGATCCCCAAAATTAAGATGGAAAAAAGAATAAAAAGATTGCGAAGAAATCAGAAAAGCACCTAAATGGCTTCTTCTTATTAAACCAATGAAAGAACCCCTAACCCAAAATGAAATGAGGGTTTATAAAAGGAGGGAAAAAATGTCAGGCCTTGCACAAAAAAAATGTATTCCATGTAAAGGAGGGGTTCCCCCCCTTAAAGGAAAGGCCCTTTTAGATTTAAACCAACAGCTGGAGGGCTGGGAAGTGGTGAAGGAACACCACTTGGCAAAAAATTATAAATTTTCAAACTTTAAAAACGCATTGGATTTCGTTAACCGAGTAGGAGAAAAAGCCGAAGAAGAAGGACATCACCCTGATATTTTTTTGGCGTGGGGGCAGGTGGGAATTACCCTCTGGACCCATAAGATTGATGGCTTGACCGAAAGCGATTTCATTATGGCTGCGAAAATCGATAGGGTTCTTTAGGAAAAAAGAGGCCCCATTTGGAGCCTGGTAAGACACCCACCATTTCCCAAGCCTTAATCAAAGCCGAAACGGGAGCGTTCCATTAATTTTTATCTCTTTGGGACTTACCTTTGTACCACACACCAAAATCTCCACCCCTTTTTGGTGGGCCTCCCGAAGACTCTTGCCATAAATCGGGTCAATGTGATCCGCAGGCATAAACATCCTGCAATCCTCTCTTTGCACCACAAAACAGATCACCGCCCTATTTCCCTTTTCCTTTAATTTTTGAAGGGTTCGAAGGTGTTTTGTTCCCCTCTCCGTCACCGCATCCGGAAAATAGGAGACATTTTTTTCACCTAATGTAACGTTCTTCACCTCCAGGTAACATAAATTGGCCCCATTGGATAAAAGAAAATCAAGGCGACTGTCCATCACCGGAGCTTCCCGTCTCACATCGGAATAACCCCTTAAAGCGGAAATTTTTCCGGCATGAATTCCTTCTTCAACCAATCGGTTGGTTAAAAATGTATTCACTCCGACCCATGTTTTTCCCACCCTAACCAATTCCCAGGTGTAGGGGTACTTCCTTTTGGAGGGGGGGTGTTGGGAGAGAAACACACGGCTTTCCGGTTTCGAACACCCTAACATGCCTCCCGTGTTGGGACAATGAGCCGTAACCTTTCTCCCATCAGTTAAACGGATATCTGCTAAAAATCGTTTGTATCTTTTTAACAAAATGCCCGGTATAAGAGCTTTTTTGAATATCACTTAATACATCCAGGGGGAGGACACAAAGGAATTTTTCCCCAAAGTAGGGTTTTCACCAAAAAAACAGAAGTTTATCAAAATATTTTTTTAAATACCAGATGTAAGGAGGAAAGATCTAAGAAAGGTCTTTAGACCGGTTAAAAATTATCGACCCATTACCAGAGAATGACCAAAAAAGGTATTCCTACCCTGTTCCTTCGCACGATACATCGCCATATCGGTATTTTTTAACAGGGTTTCCGCATCTTGTCCGTCTACTGGAAATAAACTGATACCAATACTGCTGGTTATTAGAATTTCCTGCCCTTCCAGAAAATAGGGTTTGGCCAATTCACGAGTTATTTTTTTGGCTATATTTTGGATATCTTCCACCCGAGCGATATCAGCTAAAACCACCGTAAATTCATTCCCTCCCAAACGGGCAACAGTATCCCCATCCCTCACACACTCCGTTAAGCGTTGACCCACCGATTTCAAGAGCAAGTCCCCCACCTTATGGCCAAAGGAGTCGTTGACCTTTTTAAAGTGGTCCAAATCAAGAAATAAAACCCCCACATTCCGATGATTCCAGGGTGCACGGATTAATCCCTGAGTTAAACGATCGATAAACAATGCCCTGTTTGGCAATTGGGATAACGGGTCATGGTGGGCCTGGTGCGAAATTTTTTCTTCTTCAATCTTGCGATTCGTAATGTTTCGAAAAACACACACGCTACCCCTTGTGATCCCTTTTCCATCTTTTAGTGGCCTTCCCGTAAAGGAAACCCAAAAACCTTGAGAAGCTTTGGGAGGTTTTAAATAAAACTCTTCGTCATCAACTTTTTTTCCTTGAATCCCCTGGATCATGGGCAGGTCTCGTATTGAACAGGGGGTTTTCTTATCCCCCAAATAAATGCCAAAACACCGGGGCCATTTCTTTAACGGGACTTTTTCGGGGCTCTCTCCAAGGATCTGCTCCGCCGCTTTATTCCAATGGACATATTTTCCCCTTTCATTAACGACAACCACACCATCACCAATGTTTTTCAATATAGACTGGAGAATGTTAGTCTGATCTCTCAATGCATCCTCGGTTTTTTTCCGTTCGGTTATATCCCGAATAGCACTGGTGATGAGAGTCCCGGTTTCCGTTTCGAGGGGGCTTAGGCAAATTTCAGCTGGAAACTCACTACCATCCTTCCTCAATGCGTAGAGGTCTCGCCCCTCCCCCAAGGGTCTGACTCGGGGGTTGGAAATAAACCGGCGACCGAAACTGGCGTGCTCTGAACGGAACCGCGCGGGAACGAGGATTTCAATTTTTTGTCCAATCAGTTCTTCGCGGTTATACCCAAATAACCGTTCGGTCTGGGAGTTGACTAAAACAATTTCTCCCCTAAAACAGAGATAGAAGCTTCAAGAAAATGAAAAAGCCCTCTTGGTATTAGGGTTTCGGGTGAGTATACTACTCACCTGATAGGTGAAACCTTAACCACCAAGGAGGGCTGAGGCGATGATACGGCAAACCGTATTTTCATTCAAGCTAGAAAAGACACAGGAGACCCTTACGGCCCATGGGGG